>DAOTUF010000482.1:0-10873 GCA_034437495.1 Chloroflexaceae bacterium
TGATCTCGTCCATGGTTTTCCTCCTCACCGTGTGGGCATGCGAATTCCTGGGGGTATCCTATACGATTCTGGGGAAATTGGCAAAAATGGGAAAAGGGAAATGGTGGGAGCACTGGCGAAAGGTGAGCATAGGGGGTCAGGATGTAGCTGCCGCACGCCTGGAGTTCGCAGATGGGCAATCCGAAGCTTTCTCGATTCGCAACGAAGGAGATGCTGCACTGGCGGTATAGCTCCCGTATCTCCGCTATCGAATAGCTTCCATGCAGGACGATATAGTCCGTGTTCGTCTCTTCCAACGCCCGTATCTGTATCATCCGCTCGTGCAAATGATCGGCGCGTTCAAAATCAACGAGGGCAAGAAACCGTTCCTTCTTCTGGGGCAAAAGACTCCCATCATCCAGATTGATTCCGATGAGGCTGTAGGGGTGGTCGGTGTGGGGCATGCGCGGGAGCGGATATTCGCTCACGACGGAGGCACAGAAATACCAGTCATACCGTTCCAGGCCAAAGTTGCCCCCCTCGGGAACCCCCCGCGACGGATCGCCCTGTTGCAAGCGTTCCTGCCACATCCCGCGGGTCGGCAGGTAGTAGTGGCTGTAGTTGACCACAACCTTGCCCGGATACAGCTTGCGGAGAACCAGTTCGATATTGGCAAGCCGGCTTCGTACAAACGCCCCTGGTATCCCACTGACCACCACAATGATATCATAGGGGTGTAGACGGGGGACACAGGCAAGCTGATAGAACACGTTGCGCAGGAGATACAACACCCGGCGGGAGGGGGGAGGGCTGTGGAGGACCTTCCCGCGAACCGGGGAAAGAAGCCGAAGACCGTCGTAGAGGATGGTCGCGTCTGCTCCCGCCTGCTGGACCATTCGGTACAGTCCCTCCGCCTGTATCCGCCTGAAACTGTGCTCGGTATCGGTCAATATGGCAAGACGCATCAGCGGTTCTTCCTCCTGCTCATTCAAGACCCGTGCGCACCCAGACCGACGTTTTCCCAAATTCGTGGGGGTTTGCCGGCGTCGGCCCCGGTGGGAGATTGAGCGACCGCAAATAGCTTGGTGCTGACTGGATGGCGGGGAGATAATCGGGACACTCGGTGTTGTCCCAGACGAGGTACCCCCCGACTTTGACCTTGGCGATGGCGTGCCTGAAGCACGACGACCGCGCCCGTCCATCTATCAAAACGACATCAAACGAGGCATCCGGGTAGTCATCAATGCTGGTCACATAGCTCTTGAAGGAATAGCCGCGATGGAACTGTCCATGAAAATCCCCCCGCCTTGAGGTGTACGACCAGGGGTCGGAGGGGTCTTTGTCGGCCAGAAGCGGGTCCAGCACTGGCTCATACAGGCGGATGTGGCAGTTCTCGTAGTGATATTTGCGGACCATCTCAACCACCTGGTGATACCAGGGAGCATTATGCTCGGTCGAGATGATTTCTTTTACGCGGCGAGCAAAGAACAACGTCGAAGCTCCCGCGCCGTATTCGTAGACGCGCATCTCTCTGGTCAGCACGCGGTTGAGCAGTTCAATGGCTGCAAAGGTAATCTGGGGATAGGGGTTGTCCTCCCTTCGGAGGAACCGCAGAAAGCTCAACTGCCACGCCGGGAAGAAACGGATAATATCCCAGAGATTGAAGTTTTCGGGGTCGGCCCGTTTCATCTGCACAGCCAGATAGAGGTATCGCCTGGTCCTGAATACGAATTGCTGCGCCTGCCTGCCCCCCCTGGTGAGAAGCGCTACTGCTCCCATCGCTTTGTTCCCCTGTTTTTCCTCAGTCAAGATAGCTTTCTCTGAGCACATATGCTAGCAAGTCAGGGTCGTTCTGCACCTCGCGCTGGTGGAAGTCATACCCCTCCTGGTACGCCGCGGCAATCCTGGTGCGGATATCGGCGGAGGGGTCTGGAAGAACCAGGTTGCCCACCAGGTGTTTCAGCAACCTCCGCCCCCTCTGCACGATGGCCTGCCCCACCTCGCGTGGGGTCCTCCCGCGCAGCCGGTGATACAGGCTCCGCGGGGACGGAGGGGGGGAGCCAGGAAGCCCGTGCGCTGCGCGGAGCGCCGTAAAGGAATTGGAGATGCCCTGGTTGTAGGCTCGCTGCTCCATATAGCTGACCGTCAGACGGTGCGCGTCTATCACGTGCAGCACGGTTGCCCGCGGGTCGTAGAAACTCCGCAATCCCTGCTGCTTGAACTTCCGCATCAACCCCGTCTCGCCATCGCCCCGAAACCGCAGAAGCTCCCTCGGCATCCCATCCGGGTGGAAGCCGCCCAGTTGCTCCAGTGTAGCCTTGCGGATGAAACAATTGCACCCGTAGACATACCCCGGCTCGACCGGCTGGACCTCCGTTCCCAGGTCCAGGAGGCTCAGGTATCCCATCCAGCGCCCCGTCCCCTGGGGCAGCCCGTGCCAGAGCGAGCCAACCCAGTCAGGCGGTCGTGCTCCCCAGAAGGGCAGGATACGCCCGACTACGGCGTCGGCCCGTCCCTGGGCAATCAGTTCACTCCCACGCACCCAGTCGCGTACCACGATGGTGTCATCATCCAGGTAGGCCAGCACATCGCCCCGTGCTTCCCTGGCTCCGCGGTGGCGGCCCTGGTGCAACCCCGGCTCCGGCTCATACACCGAGCGCAGGGTAATGGGTAGGGTTGCCTGCTGGCGCTGCACCACCTCCGCAGTGGTATCGGTCGAACCATTATCCACGACGATGACTTCCCAGTCAAACGGCACGGGTCGCTGGTTGCCAAGCGATTCGAGTAGGGTATCCAGCGAGGGGGCACGGTTGCGGGTTGGGATGATGACGGAGAGATGCATAGGCATGGTGGCTTCTTCTGGGAAATGATGACCAATCGCTATGGGAGCTTCACATTTCTCAGGCGCGAGCGCAGGCGAATTTTCGAGCGGACGAAGGAGATACCACCCGTGACCGCCTGCTGAATCGGATGCACCAGCACTGCAAACCGCGATTGCAGGTGCAGGGTGAACCGTTCGAGGGGAGAGCGCAGCGCATACCGCTGCCTGGCCGTCGTATAAACCTCCTCGTACTCCTGGGGACTGACCGCGACTTCCCACGAACGCTGCTGCACCACCGTGGCTCGCGCGGCCCGACCGCAGCGGTCCCGGAGGTGCTGGTCGTGGGAGGTCTGGTGCATCGCCGCAAGAAAGTCCCGTTCGATGCTCCCTTCTCGCAGGAGAAAGCCATTCTTTCCGTCGATCATTATCTCCGGCACGATGCCCACTTCGGTAGAGAGGACCACGGACTCGCAGCTCATTGCCTCGAGCACGGGGTAGGGGACTCCTTCGACCCGGCTGGTACAGAGATAGTAGTCCAGGCTTGAGTAGAAGTGGGGAAGGTTTGCGCTTTCGATGAATGGTTCCAGATAGACCCGCTCTTGCAGTTCAGGCGGGATGATGGACGGCCCCCACCCGCGCCCGATGATACGCAGGAGAAAGGGTCCCGGATATTCCTGCTGGAACCGGGACAGACACCGCCACATCCGGTCAAGCCCTTTTCGATTTCCTTCGTTTGACTGCGCACTTCCTGCGAAGCCAAAGACCAGCGTTTCTTGCGGTACTCCGACGCGGTTCAGAAACGTCGTCCGAGCCGACGGATCCTTCACAAACCGGTGGGTATCCAGTCCATAGCCGGGTCTTCGCACGGGTAAATTCGGAGGGACATGCCCCTCAAGGCGTTCGAGCCACTGGCGCGACCCGACACAAAGGGTATCGGCGCGATGGATATGGGCATCGAAGGGGGTCCAGTCTACCCGGTGCCAGAGCGTTACCACACACGGACGGTAGACCAGCGGGTGCCAGTTGATGAAATCCGAGGGGGAAAGGAAGTGGACTACGTCGTGGTCTCTCTGGAGCCGGTGCAAAGAAGCGGCAAAGTCCTGGGTGTCCGAGACCAACAGCGTGATATATACCTGGTTGGCAAGGAGTTGCGAGAGCTTTCTTGCGATGGTGCATAATATCCACCCCTCCAAGTCGCAGATGAGCAGGACGCGCAGTTTCACGGCAGTGCTCCTGAAGGGGGAGCCGGAGGTATGTCGGCCACGACCAGCATAGAACTCCAGTATATCTCAACCAGGCGGAGCTTCAGGCAGACCTTTTTCATAACCCGGGCGATGATGCGTGGGATGTGCAGGGTGTCCCAGAAGTAGTTGCTGGGTATAATCCGGTAGCAGTTGGAAATTTCCACCACGTTGAAGCCCTCTTGCTGAAGGAGCGCCTGGATAGTGTCTCTGGTGAAGAAATTGCAGTGGGTCGGGTCGGTCCAATGGGCCATGGCCAGGTCGTAGCGCCGAAGCCGGTTGTCCAGGTCGCAGTTCGGGACGGAAAAGATCAGGCGGTCGGTGGTGCAGCGGGCAATCTCGCGGAGCACCCGGCGGGGTTCGGGGCAGTGTTCGAGCACTTCGAAAGAAATGGTGGTGTGGAAGCGCTTATTGTCGAAGGGCAGGTCCGCCGCCGCCCCGCTGACAAACATCACCCGAGATCGGGTGTTCCATTCAGGGTAGTGGTAGATATCCATCCCCGCCACGGGAAACCCCAGGGAACTGAGCGCTTCGGCGTAGGCTCCCCGTCCGGCCCCCAGATCGAGGATAGGAACGCGGGGGGGGGTATATCGCTGGATGGCGGACCACCGCTCAGGTTGGACCGTTTTTCCCCAGAAGGCAAGGGGGGGACCTGCCTGTCCCCGAATCTGGTGCGGTTGGTGGTGTTGCATAACAACAGGTGAAGCGAGATTATAAAAATACCCGGGACAACCTACACATCCCACTCCGGATAGATGCGAAAAAACGCCTCTTCTACTAGAGACTTCAGATATTCCGCAGATTTATCGGAGAGAAAGTGACTATTCCGTTTCGTGCCATCAAAATGCTTGAGGACATGCTGGTGATATTCTGAAGCAAGACAATCCTGGGAGGCAAATTCAAACCGTATCAAGACAGGTGACAAACCTTTTTCAACTGACTTGAGATAGTCCTGGGCAACTCGGTTCCAGCGCTCAGCCCAGAAATCTATGGCCCTGGTACTCTCTATCCCTCCCAATGCGTCTATTTCCTTTTTGTGTCGTTCTTCTTTACAAAAACTCCCATACGCATGGAGCGGATGACGGACCAAAAAGGTAGTGTTTCTGACATCGTTATCACTAAAAAAATGCATGATTGAAAGATGAGCACAGAAGACCTTATACTCAGTTGCTTCTATCCAGCGAAAGAAGCGGAGCATGTTCTCTTTAATAGACTTTTGAGGATCGATGTGGTCCTGAAATTTATAATCGGTTCGAGCATGAAACTGGTCCCAGTTCACCCCCGTCGTCTCATATCCTCGTCCACCCAGCAAATTCCGAGAATGTTCAAAATGTTCCCACTCGACTAACGCTCGCCCCTGAAAATCCGGTTGCCAGAGGACATCAGGTCTGGGAAAAGCCCCAAGCTCTTCGATGAGAAAGCTTGATCCGGAACCACCATATGAGCAGAAGATATGGTATGGCCCCATGTTGACCCGACGACGGTCTTTTTCTCTTCGAGCCGCTTCAATTTTCCTTTGAATACCTGGAAACAAACGGCTTTTAATGATACGCCTACTTTTGTAGAGGACTTTATGTGCCACCTGTTTGATAGAATTTCCCTGATCCGTCATGAACTCACCTTTTTAGGTTGTGTTGCGTGGAGATTCACTATCCTGCCGCCTCAAGAAACCACCGAGACTCCTGGAAAATGATACCATGGGAAGCTTGAGGTACATAACCAGTACCAAATACATCAGCCGCGGTAACAGTAAATTGCACGGCCTGATCGATCTGGTCAACATTTCCATGCGCATCCCCAATAATGAGGGTCATATAGTACAGACCTGCCAGGAAGGGAAGGCGCGGGATATCGCAGATAACGGTTCCTCGGCATAGGGGTTGGTCGAACAGCAGGGGAGCCTGAAGGGAGGGAGAAAACACGACCAGACGTTGCCCGATGGAATTTTCGATAACGATTCCCAGGCGCATTTTACGGATAGGTACATCACGCTGAAAAGTCACAATGACCTGGAGCGCTCCCCCCATTTGTATTTCTGCGGATGCGACCCCATTTACCATCAGGCGTACTTCCTGCAATACCGCTTCACGCCCCGATCTTCTCCCCGGATGATCGCTCAGTTGAACCACCCCATCTGCAAAAGCAGGTGAATTGCGGAGATACAGCTCGATGGCTCGTTCCGTACGCTCATAGGAAACCATCTTGCCTGATTCCAATACCACAACACGCTGGCACAAATTCTGAATAGCTGCCATATTATGGCTCACGAACAGCACCGTGCGCCCCTCTTTCGTCACGTCGCCCATCTTGCCCATACACTTCTTCTGGAAGGTCGCATCGCCCACGGCCAGCACCTCGTCCACCACGAGGATTTCCGGCTCCAGGTGGGCCGCCACCGCAAAGGCAAGCCGCACCTGCATCCCACTCGAATAGTGCTTCACGGGGGTGTCAATGAACTTCTCCACCTCGGCAAAGGCGACAATCTCATCAAACCGGCGTTTGATCTCCTGCCGCTTCATGCCCAGAATGGAGCCGTTCAGGTAGACGTTTTCGCGCCCGGTCAGTTCGGGGTGGAAGCCCGTGCCCACCTCCAGCAGCGCCCCCACGCGCCCGTACACATCGGCGTAGCCCTCGGTCGGGTCGGTGATGCGTGAGAGGATTTTGAGCAGGGTGCTCTTGCCGGCCCCGTTGCGCCCGATGATGCCAATCACCTCGCCGCGCTTCACCTCGAACGACACATCCTTGAGCGCCCAGATTTCCTCATGCAGTTCGGCAGCGCCGTAGGCGTGCCCCCGCAGCAGCGACGCCGCACGGCGGAAGGGAGCGCTCAGGGCGTTGGTCAATATATCGCGCAGGGCAACGTAGCGTTCCTGCTGCTTCCCGATGAAATACTGCTTGGAAAGCCCTTCAACTCGGACGGCAAGGTCACTCATGCAAGGTCACTCATAATAGCGGGTATTCTACCAGAGAACACAGGCGATAGGCTTCAACCTGGATAGCTTCCGCGTCAACCATCGCTCCCAGTTCATCAGCATCGTAGCGTCCTTCAAACGCTTCAAGCGCCGCAAGCTCAAGTGCCGGTTGATAGGCATCTCTGATGAGTTGCCGCATCTCATCCGGTGCCAGGTACGTACCACCCGCTTTGCGACGTTTGTTTGTCTTCAAAATCTGGCGCACCGCATGCCGAATAGTCGTATCCCAGGAACGCGTGGTGCGGTTTTCCGCCGCCTGTTTGATGAGGTGAAGGAGCAGGATGACCGCGAAACTGTCTATCTTGTTGATCTTATCATCCTTGCTCATTTCTTCCAACTCATTCACCATGACAAGGGCGTCAGCATAGCGATGCTGTTCAAGACATGCCCGCAGTGCGAAAAGTTCTTCCATAATCGGAGCCTCCCCCTTGCTCCATTCGTTCGCAATCATTATAGCACATCATAGCACATCAGCAAAGTTCTTTTCCATCCGGCGGAAATAGACCATCCCGCTCACGAGCAGCGCCAGGGATGAGAGGGTTGAAACGATAATCAGAAGCGCAGGTTGCGTTTCCGTCCCCAGGAGCGCCCACCGAAACCCCTCGATAACCCCGACCATCGGATTGAGCGCATAGAGCGTCCGCCACGGCTCACCAAACATACTGCTCGGGTAGACAATCGGGGAGGCATACATCCATGCCTGCACCAGAAAGGGGATGACATAGCGCACATCGCGGAATTCAACGTTCATTGCCGAGAGCCACAGCCCCACGCCAAGGGAGGTGCTGGCCCCGAGCACGAGCAAGAAGGGCAACCACACAATATTGGCCGTGGGAAGGATGCCAAAAAAGGCCATGATGCCGAGCAGCATCAAGAACGCGAGCATGAAGTCCACTACGCCCGACAGGACCGCCGAGATCGGCATGATCAGGCGGGGAAAGTAGACCTTTTTGACAATATTGCTCCCCGTCACCAGGCTCTGGGTTGATTTGTTCAAGCCATTGGCAAAGAACGTCCAGGGCACCAGCGCGGCAAAACTGAAGACCGGGTAGGGGATATCGTCCGAGGGGATACCGGCCACCTTGCCAAAGACCAGGCTGAAAATGACCATGGAGAAGAAGGGTTGAATGATGGCCCACGCCGCCCCCAGGACGGTTTGCTTATACTGCACTTTGATATCGCGCCACACCAGGAAGTAGAGCAGTTCGCGGTATTCCCAGAGTTCGTCCAACCGGAGCGCTCCCCGCGATGGCTGAATACGTATCACTGGGAGGGGGGACGAAGGGGACGAAGGAAGGGACGGCCCCGACGACGGGACAGGCTCGGACGATGACACCCCCTGCTCAATCCCCTCACCTCCATCGACGGAGCGGGGCCGTTCACCGCTCAGGTTATCGTCAGGCAAGAGGCTGCTGCTTTCCGTCTGGTGAGAAAGGCTCTGGGAAGAAGATTGCTGATTCATGAAAAGCTACCTGTTTCTGGTGCAGTCTGGTCGGGTTTTTTACTCTCTTCGCCCTCTTCATCCCTCCAGACCACCCGGTCATAGATGTCGCGCAGGGCAAGCTGATGCGGCTCAAACGAAAGCCTGACCCGGCTCTCCTCCCCGCGATACTCCGTCAGGAGCCACTGGTTCTCCGCCACCCGCACAAACTGCTCAACCGCATACCGCGTCTGGTCCACGAGGAGGTATTCCCGCAGCGAGGGCAGCGTGCGGTAGCCCACGAACTTTTCGCCGCGGTCGTACGCGCTGGTGGATTCAGAGAGCACTTCGACAATCAGGGCGGGGTTGGTAATCGTATCGGTGCGGCCCGCGTGGAGCGCGGGGGAGCCAGCAACCACCTGCACATCCGGGTAGGTGTAGCTCTGCTGCGCGGCCACCCACAACCGCAGGTCACTCATAAACACTTCGTACACCGTTCCCATAAAAGCAACACTCAGGATTTTGACGAGGTTCCGGACGATACGGTTGTGGTTGATAGACGCGCCTGCCATCGGCACCATCTCCCCGTGGTAGTATTCGCTTTTCTGCTCCGCCAGCACCTCCCGCTCCAGGTAGGTTTCCGGAGGAATGAAGCGCTGCTGCGGCATCGGTGCAGATCCCATCGTGCCCTCGCCTTACCTCGTCAACACCAGCAGAGAATATCCACCCAGTATCCGAACGGTCAGATCCCGGTGAATGTGCGTAAACAACAGCTTTCTGGGAAGAGCCATGAGCTTTTGCCTGGCGCTCCGTGCCAGATCCAGACTACCCGCCGTGTAGAACCAGTCTATTATATCATATCCGGTATCCTTCAGCGTGAGCAGGGCCGTCTCTTTCATAAAGTAGTGGAGATGCCCCACCTTGTCCCTTCTCGTCACCAGCTTCCGGCGCAAAATATCTTGAACCGACAGATCCAGGGGGATATGAAACAATTTGTAGGTCGCTTTTTGCTTCAACTCCCTCAAGAACCCCATATAGTCTTCGACATGCTCAAAGACATCGATGCACAGGAGCACATCAAACAATTCGGTTTCCCTGGAAAGCAAATCATCGCAGAAAAAGCGCAGCCGTTCCTGTTCTTTGCTGCGGCAAAGCTCAAACGCCGGGGGGGAAATCTCATAGCCCGTAAACTCTACCTCGTCTGGCATGGCAAGAGAGAGCAGCCTGAGTATTTCCCCGGCTCCACACCCGACCTCACAAACCGATCGAACCGACAGATGATGCTTGTTTATCATGGTGAGAATGTGCCGCGCCTTCCAGTCGGAGTCCTCAACATGATAGGTTACGTTTTTCTCTGCGTACGTTCCACTGAGATAGACGTTTTCACCCATACCTGTGCGCCTTTTGCCTGGTCTGGTTTCCTCGATTGCAAAGCCGTGAGAGCGAAAAAAACACAGCGGTGGAAGCGATATGACCATATCGAGCCTCCACCTGCTGAATGGGAGGGGAAGAGGGATTGGGAGTGGAAAAAACCACGGTCGCTATGACCTTCGTCGGGTCCGTCGGTTGCGGGCTACCACGGGAGCAAGAACAGGGCGAGGCTGGCGAATGAACCGTCTGAAAAGAAGGGTAAGGACCATGGCCAGCGCCAGGTTCAGGAGACATATCGTTCCCATGATCATCATCCTTTCGCGTTTGACCAGCAGCTTCCATAGCTACCGGAGAAACCGCAATACTATGGTGTTGCCATGTAGTATACCGGATTTTCTCCGTCTCGTCCATAGCCGGAAGGTACTGACCTGGAAATTCGCCCCGGGCATGAGAGTAGGGGAACAGAACACCCTCCCGCTGGTCTGAAACCGGCGGGAGGGTGCGTGAAACCCGGGCCTTTTCTTGCCGACGCGGGGTCCCTCCTGATATGGGTCAGCGGGAACCCCCTCGGGTCTTTCCGTCCTGCGGTCTTACTCGACGTGCAGCGTGCCCCAGTCGCCAGCCGCAAAGTGCCCGGCCACCGTGCAAACATACAGGTAGTCGCCGGCTGGCGGAGCCGCAAAGGTCACTTCGCCCGCCCCACCTGGCTGCTTGTTCTCAACGTGGGCAATCACCTGGTCCAGCGCTTCATCGCCCTCTTCGGGGTAGTATTCATTGTCCACGCTGGACATGGCCACGCGGTTGAATGCTTCCGCCTCGTCCATATCGGCGTGGTTGAGCAGAATCCAGTTGTGCTCCTGGGTTTTGGACGTGTTGGTAAACTTGACGGTCAGAGCCTGGCACTCATCCACACTGACGGTATCTTCTTTCTTGTCGAACGCCAGTTCCTCACCCTTGATACCGATTTCCCATACCACCGGCTCGCCCTGTGGTTCACAGTTGGGCCATGCACCACCAGCGGTTTCCTCTTCAGCCTCTTCCTCTTCAGCCTCTTCCTCTTCAGCCTCTT
>DAOTUF010000483.1:0-3861 GCA_034437495.1 Chloroflexaceae bacterium
GTGGGGCGGCGAAACAGGGGGGGGCGGGCCGGGGCGTCGGGGGGAGTACGATGTCTGGTCGTACGCTCGAAGAGCGAAGAACGGGGGGACGGTTGCTCCTCGACGTCCGCGTGGCGCTCAAAGAGCGAGGGCCGGAGCCGTCGCCGCTGCGGGCCGTGCGGTTGTTCTGGGGGTTGGTCCTCCCGTTCGCTCATGGCTATGGGTACTCCTGTTCCTGCGTCTGGACCATCCACCCCTGTTCTTCGGGGGTGGGCAGGCGAAAGGTGCCATCTTTGTTCAGGTAGATAATCGTTTCATTGCGCACATTGATGAGCAGGTCGGGGAAGGTGTCCCGATCCATGTCGCGCAGTTCTAGCCCGACCGGGGTCAGTTCTTCGCCGGCTCCAAACAGGTAGGGGCCGGGAAAGCTGCGCACCTGGTCGGCCTGCCCTCCTGGTAATTCTAGCACGACTATCTGCCTTTGCAAATTGAGCGCCACAAAATGGGTCGGTGTTTCGTGGGAGTCGTGGTGCCCGACCGTGCCCGACAGGTGGGTGGTGCGGGGGCGACCGTAGCGCAGGTCATCGAGGCGGGTCTGCCCCCAGACCATGGCCGCGCTGATAACCAGGTAGAGCGCCATGGCTGCCAGCGAGAAGGTAACAGCGTAGGCCGCGAGGGTCAGCCGACGCGGAGCCAGGGGACCGGCCTGTTTGCGGGCCAGGCCGGTGCGGAGGTGGTCATAGTCATAATCATAGGCCGTGTGCATGACAAACGCCTTTCCAGGATACCTGGTCAACAGCATCAGCAGCATCAGCCAGGCATCCCCCTATGGCACAAAAGAACTTTTGTGCTTCATTGTACTGGAATGCCCCGGCGTTGTCAAACAGGAAACACAGGGAGAATTGGCCTCACTCCCCCGGCACGCCCGGCGTGGTGGTCCCCCCTCCTCTGCTATCGAGCACAAAGAGCGACCGTTCGGCAATGATAGGCTGCGTTGAGCGCACGGTGGTCGAGATAGCCGTTTCGTCGGGGAAGAAGTCATGGACGGCCAGCGTATACCGCGAGCCGGGCGGCATCACAATGTTCTGCTGGTGGGTTGTGACCCCATCGCTCAGCACAAAGTTGATGGTGACGCGAGCCTGCCGCCGACCGGGGTTGCTGAGGAGCAGGTATTCGTGGGTGTTCGAAGTGCGCCCATAGGCGAAATACCAGACGTAGGCGGGCTGTCTGGCTCCGGGCCCGACCGTCCCCGCCAGCGGCGGCGCGTCCACCGGGGTGAGCGTGTCGGTGGTGGTCAGAACGATACTGGTCGTTATCAGGCGGCTTGCCACCACCGCCGGTTTTCCCCGCTCCTGCGGGTCAAAGTAGAGCGACCGTTCGGCCACCAGCGGCCACTCCGACTCCACAGTCGTGGCCACGCCCAGGGTAGGCACCACCTCGTTGACATCCACGGTCAGGCGCGTGGTGGGGGGGATGATATACTTTCGCTTCAGCGAGGTTCCGTCGGGGGTCATAAAGGTCACGGTGGTGCGGCTGGATCTGGCGTGGGGGTTGAGCACCTGTATCTGCATTCGGAAGGGGAGGTCTGTGGTGCCCTCCGCAAAGTACCAACTCCGCGACAGTTGGGTCACGCCGGGGCCAATGTGCATCCCCACCCGGTCGGGGCCGAAGCGCATGGTTCGTTCTGCCGCGATGGGGCGGTCTGCAATAATACGAGCGCCAAACCCCACGTCGGGCAGCGCGTCCTTGACCGTGACAACCAACCGCTTCCGCGCCGGGATATAGACCTGCTGGACGGCCTGGGTACCATCATCCCTCATGTAGGTGATGGACGCCTCGGTAAAGATATCGTGCGGGTTCAGGAGGATGAGGTAGGTTTCGAACCCCTCTTCGGTAGACCCGTCCGCAAAATACCAGATACGTGACAGTTGGGAGATGCCCGCCTTGACACTGATGTCCGTGGGAATATCCATACTGCGCTCGGCAATAATCGCTCCATTTGATTGAACAATGGCCGAAAGGCTGGCCGTCCCCGAGAGCACCTCATTCACCGCCATGTGGGTGTGACCGCCGGGGGGAACGGTGAATGATTGGAGCAGCGGCCTCCCCGACTCGCCGGGCAGCAGCACCACGCCAATATCGGCTTCCTCGTGGCCGGGGTTGAAAAACATAAACTGCTGTGTATACTCGCGGGCATTGCCTTCCGGGAAGTAGTAGCGGGTGCGAATGATAGACCGGTCGATTTGGTCGAGGATGTCCGGCAGGTCTTCGAGCAGGGGATGGCCGGGGTCGGGAGCTTCGGGGACTATCTGCTGATGCCCGACGATGTTCTTCCGAAAGACGTACTCCTCATCTTCAAGCACGGGGTGCGTCCCGAGCGGCTCGATATCATACGCCTGGCACAGCCATGCGCCCAGGTCGGTCAACATGTCCTCCGCGGCGGTGCTCGGAGGCTCGTCGCGGCTATCAATCAGGGCCACGTGAATGACCGAGTCGCCC
The DNA here is from genome assembly GCA_034437495.1 of Chloroflexaceae bacterium. Classification (GTDB taxonomy): domain Bacteria; phylum Chloroflexota; class Chloroflexia; order Chloroflexales; family Chloroflexaceae; genus JAAUSY01. The sequence goes on from DAOTUF010000483.1 coordinate 2,479, forward strand.
CCGGACATCCGGGCCACATCGGAGGTTGGCCCCCCCATGCGACCCTCGTAGAGGATACCGTTCTCGTCTATCAGGTAGTGATAGGCCATATCGTCCCACCCGAGCACTTCGACCTGGTAGGTAGCCAGCGCCCGCAGCAGGGGCAGGACCTCTTCCCGTTCTTCGGGAATGTGGACCTGGTGGAGCACGATACCGCGGGGCACCGTGCGGCCTGGTTGGGCTGCCAGCCGGCGGGCGCTCCAGACCGACCGCAAGATGTGCCGGGGCCGCGGGGTCAGGGTATCTTCTCCGAAGATGATGGGAACCTGTGGCAGTCCGGCTGGCACCGATGGCCCTTGCATCGTGTTGAGGAAGACCAGCGTCAACTCATTGAGGATAGCCGATGCCCGGGGAACGTCGCTCGAAAAGCTGGCCCGCAGCTGAAGATAGCGCGTGTCTGGGGGGAAGGCCAGCACGTCTGGCATCGCCAGCGCCCCGTCATCGGCTTGCGAACGGGCATCACCCGCAATCATTGTCTGCCACTCGCCCCATCCCTCTTCCGCTTCCGCCTCATCGTAGGTTACAGTGGTCATCTGTTCGGAGGGAGGGGTAGACCGTCCGCGGAGTTCGAGCACCAGACCCGTGCCCGCCGGGAAGTCGGCCCGCCAGAATGACCCGGCGGCGTTGATGGTAAAGGTGGTGGAAAATGGTCGCGAAAGATAGCTCCCCTCGGTCTTTCCGGCAGCGAGTCGCAGTTCTCCGCCGCTGTTGTTGCTGATGAGCAGACCGCTGGAAAGCCCCGCTTCCCAATCATCCACGGAGGTCAGTTCTTGCTGCCTCATCAGCACCTCCGGCCCCTGCCGCTGCTGGTGGGCCAGCGTGAGGATGCCAGATGGCTGGCCCGTAGCCAGAGGGGAAGAGCGTGGGGGTTCTGCTGCTCCTCGCACCCCTTCCACCTGGCCCCAGAAAACCACTCCCAGGAGCACCCCGACAATGAGCAGGCAGAACACCCGAAGTGAGCGGGTGGGTTGTGGTCGTCGTCGTAGATATGATAGCGCACCGTGCATGGTCTGATTCCCTCTCAACAAGATAGGCCGTCAATCCTCGATTGGGCCTTATTGTACCACACGCTCCCCCCCTCCACCCCCAGAAGGCCATCCCGGTGGGGGAGAACTTGCGTCGGGTTGTCGTTGCTCATGGCTCCCTGCCTGGTCCTGGTCATTGGTCATTGGTCATAGTCCTGGTCATGGCGATACAACTAGCTCCTGACCGGGGCGGATGGCGTCGGCCTCCTCCGGGGTCAGGTTGTTCCATCGGAGGAGGTCCTCAACCGAAACGTTCCATTCCTGCGCAATACCGCGAACGGTATCACCCTCCTGCACGGTATAGGTGCGAGGAGGTGGC
>DAOTUF010000484.1:0-4486 GCA_034437495.1 Chloroflexaceae bacterium
CGGTAAAGGGATGCAGCCGCAGCCGGTGGGACCGGGCAAACAGGGGGGAGGTTTGGACCTCGGAAAGGGTCGGGGTATGGGTGATGGTCATCAGGAGTTTGACGGGAAGATCGCGGGCCGTGACGAGGCTATCGGCCAGGCTCAGGATACGCTTTTTGCCATCGGACAGCGAGCGCTTGATAATGGAGTCGAATTCATCAATGCACAGGACGAACATCTTGCCCGGCACGCAGCGGGACATCTCGCGCAGGGCCGTTACAAAGCCGGAATCGGTGGCTGCGGCTATCTCGTAGTCGGTTGCACTGGTGCAGGTGTTCGGGGCACATTTGCTGATGCGGTGGTGAGCCTGCTGCAAGATGGTCTTCGCCAGTTCGTAGCGTGATTGGATACCTTCCCAGGGGATCAGGATGGAGATAGAGCGCCGGGCAGGGTCGCTGGTCAATTGCTCATTGAGGAGTTTCAACATCGAGGTTTTGCCCGACCGCCGCTCTCCATAAATGATGACCGGGTCGGTGGTGCCATCGGTGAGCAGTTCGTGCAGACGGCTGCGGGTGGCGGTAAAGCCGTAGAAATCACGTTCTACTTCTATCTGGAGCAGGGGGTGCAGGTAAGGATGGTCGTACCATACCGGTTCACCAAATTTTATCGCCACTGAATCAAACATGCTTGCCGTATCCTTCCTGACATAGCGCACCAACAGGATGCGACCATTACCGTCCTGCCCGGGGACATTGCATCGCGCTGCCCTTCACGTCCCGGCCCGCGAGCAGGGTGGGATCCCGGTCGTGCAGGGTATAGACCGCCAGATACCCCCTTGCCGTTTTGCTACAAGGGTTCGACAACTGAGAGGAGTGGTTGTCCCCACGTGGGCTTGAAGTCATTGAGGTACCACACTGTGACTATAAAGCAAATAACTTCAGGTTTACTTCATTTTACCACAAAAATAGCCCTTTCCTGATGGTTCCGGAGGCGAGCGCCTGTTCCGCAACCTCTATCTCCTTCCCCCCTGACCAACAGAGCAAATTTAACAATATTTTCACAAAAAAACATGATATAATTGAAAATATCGCATGGTCCAACATGCGGTTCTTCTGAGAGACACAAGCTGATCTGTTTCAGTGATAGGTATCCAGTCGGCATAAATCGCTAGTCCTTGAACAGCAGTGCTGTCCTGGGGAGCAGGTGCAAGATACGCTGTTCGAGAAGGATGATGCCAATCACTCGTATTCTGCTCAAAACCCCTGATACAGAAAGGCGACGAGCATGTCGTATCGATCTTCCCGCAGTAAATGGTTCCTGATCCCCTTTGGTTTCTGTACGCTCCTGGTCCTTCTCGTACTCGTGCTCGTGCAAGCACTGCCGAGCAGTGCTCCTTCATCCGCACTCGATACCCTGCATGCAGCCCGTGACCGTCTGATGCATACCGGAAGCTACCGCTTCGATGCGGATATCGACCAGACGCTGCTGCCGCGTGGCGTCCCGGAGATGATGGGGGCCGCCGAAGAACATCGTACGCTGACTGCTCTGGGGGAGGTCGTGCTGCCAGAGCACGCGACCCTGACAATCCGTGCGCCTCAGCAGAGGGACCGTGACCTGACCATGCTCCGCTACGCTGACAAGACCTTCCTGGCGCAGAATGGTGTCGTGCAACCAGTTGACGAACCATCCTCTCTGCCCGTGCCAACGATGGACTTTCTCGGCTACCTCGATGCAGCGGAGAACGTGCGCGAACTGTCCCCTGAGATGCTCGGTGGCCTCCTCCACCATCGTTATCGCTTCGATATCGATGGGGTTCGGCTGGCGGGCCATCTGCGTCAGCAAATAGAGCAGCAGATGGGAGCCACGCTGCCGCCGGGGGTGCAGATGGTCCCGGAGGCTGGTATCGCTGCGATGGGGGGACAGGGCGAGGCGTGGATCGATGCACAAGGTATGCTGACCCGTCAGGTGCTAGACGTGCAGATACCCCATGTGAGCGATGGGTACAACGCCGATATTCGCATAGATATGCGCCTGTACGACTTCGGCGCAGTTCAAACCATTCTGGAGCCAGTCCAGGCACGTGATGGAAGCTGGAACCTGGCGATGCAGCAGGTCCAGGGTAGCCGGAGTCCAGGCGGATGGCTGGCTGCCTGGTCGCCCCCGTCGTGGTTCAGGTTCACCTTTGACCCCTGGCCCCTGCTTATCCTGATAGCAGGCGCAATGGGTATGCTGCTCTTCTGGCGTTTCTACCGACGTGCGCCGCGTCGCGCCTACTGCCTGCTGGCAATCAGTATGAGCATACTAATAGTCGGCACCCCGCTGGCGCAGCAGCTCAGCGTGGCCGATTTTATGTCTCGTACGGCTGCCGCAGCCGAACGGAAAGCCGCCGCGCAGCAGGTGCCAGAACGGGTGCTCGAACAGGTTGCGGGGAAGCCCGCATTGCAGGCAGCAGCCGAGCAGGTGCCCGGGCTGGTGCCGACCCTCCAGCAGAATACTGCCCCCCTCCCCGCCACGGTCTCCAGTTGTGGTGACGGCTCTGCGACCAGTGATATTGACCACGATGGGTTGAGCGATCTGGAAGAAGGCTGCCTCGGCACCGACCCCTACGCCGCCGACACCGACTTTGACTTCATCACGGATACTATCGAACTGGACGGGTTGACCTTCGCCGGGCAAACCTGGGTACTTGACCCCTTTAAGGCCGATAGCAATGGCGATGGCCTCAACGACGGCGACGAGTGGATCGAACCGGTGGGCATCGCGCCTGCGTGGGATATCGACGGCGATAAGGTGCCCAACCCCTGGGACCCCGACAACGACAACGACGGGGTCAGTGATGGCTTCGACCTCTCCCCGTACAGCGCCAGCGAAGTCCGCGACAGCTTCGCACTGCAAACCACCAGCGCGGCGCATATCGCGGACTACCAGTATTTTGAGATACAGGTGCAGCCTGAAGACGTGAACCGGCTGCGCTACACCAGCACCCCGCTCGATTGGCCCGACAAAGACAGCGCGGGCCAGATCACCGACCTGGACGATTCGTCAGACGATTTGAACCTGATACCGCTGCTCGAAATCGAGACCAACCTGGCCCCGGATGAGGACCTGGCCCGCAACTATGGCGTGAGCATCTTCAAGCAACCCGATGGCTCCACGAAACTGTATGCCCCTCTCTACACCGTGGTTGACAACGGGCGTATCACCACGTTTCAGACCAAAGTCGTCTACGGGCCGCACCTGGGCGAAGATGTTCAATGGAAGCGTGTGCGGTTGGTCTGGTCCGTATCGGCGCAGGTCGACCAGTATGTCCGCTGCCCGATGCCCTCCTCCGCCCCCTGTGTCGTCACCGAGCGCGAACTAGTCCAGACCTACCCCGACCGGCTGCGCGTGGCGGGCATCCAGGTCACACGCAGCGGCCCCTTTGAAATGGCGCTGTTTGGCACCCCGGAGCATGCCAATGATGATGCCATTCTGATGCAGCTTATCACCTCGCTCAACGTGAGCTTCCTGGCAGCCGACCGGCTCAGCGACCAGCCGGCGGGACTGACGATGCTGGAAACCCTGGCCGTGCGCCTGGGATCCATCAACACCCCGCCTGAGCAGCGCTTTGAACTCGAGCACCCGGTGACGGTCGAGCAGCAGCACTATGCACACTACGACGAAGGGATTGCAGATATTACCCAGAAACAGGTGGTCCATTTCCTGGATCGCCAGGAATACCTTGACACCACCTGTCAGACCCGCGACGGGACGAGCTTTCCCTGTGCCTCCCTGGTGCTGGCGACCGAAGAGAATACGGGTATCATCTCGCTCGATGAATTTGGCGGCCCCACGCCCGATTTTGATGCCCTGATGGTCAATTTTGCCGCAGACCTGTTCCCCCGCAACCGCATACGCAACCTGCGGCTGAACCCGTACGAACGGCGCGGCGGCGAATGGCGAACCCTTGATACGGGGCATTTGCTGGAGATTATGGATCAGCGCTACAACCTCGATCAGATTGCTGCCGACCTGCAAAACGACCTTCCTGGCATCACAGCGGAAGATTTGCACTATGTCACCTATGTGATGTACCTGAACTGGGTGGTCGGGCAGCGCCAACTGGCCGGCATTGACGGGCAATCGCTGCTGGCCTCCAACCCCGACGCCAGGTTAGTCGGTGCTGTTATCAAGACCGCGAAGTTTTCGGTCGTCACATTTCCGTCTCAGGCGGTCAGCATTGTGTTCAACGACTACCTCGAAAGTGCTCGACGCATTGAGATAGGTGAGGATGGTCAACTGAAGCGCAAACAGCTTGAATCTCAGGTGACAAAGTTTCGGAGCAAGCTGAAAGCCTACCGCGATGCCGTGCGTGTCGAACGCAGCAGCACCGTAGACGATGCCGACGACGTGATACAGAGTCGTCAGGAAGCAGTCCGGGCAAGTCGGGCAGCACTGACGCGCGTCTCCATTATGGGGATTGCGCGGGCGGCCTATATTGGGGGGTCGCTGGTGATAGCAGTGAGCA
>DAOTUF010000485.1:0-4789 GCA_034437495.1 Chloroflexaceae bacterium
CTATACGTGTCATCAGAGCTTCTCTGGGCCGTGCTGTTCCTCATGATCGGGCTTGCCACCGGAGCTGCTCTGGGGACCTTCTGGTTGCGCATCAATACGACCAATCGTATTGTGAACCGAGAAACAAAAGCGCGGTTGTTATTGGAGGAAGCACGTTCTCAGCAAAAGGAGATATTGTTACAAGCAAAAGATGAAGCGTTACGTATTCGGAACGAGGCCGAGGCTGACCTCAAAGAGTCGCGCCTGGAGCTGAAGAAACAGGAAGAGCGGTTACAGCGCAAAGAAGAAACCCTGGACCGAAAGATTGAAGGATTGGAACGACGTGAGCGCCAGTCTCAACATCGGGAACGGCAGACCGAGCATCTGTATCAGGAAGCCGATCAGACCCGTCTCCGTCAGGTGCAGGAATTAGAACGTATTTCAGCGTTGACCCGGGAAGAAGCACGGGAATTTATTCTCGCCAGGGTAGAACACGAAGCCCGCGATGATGCGGCTCGCCGCATTCGAGCCATCGAGCAGACCACCCGCGAAGAAGCTGAAAAGACGGCGCGGAAGATTATCGGTCTGGCCATTCAGCGGTGCGCCTCTGAATATGTATCGGAGATAACCGTTTCAACGGTAAATCTTCCGAGCGAGGAATTGAAGGGGCGCATCATCGGGCGAGAAGGCCGCAACATCCGGGCATTCGAGCAAGTCACCGGGGTTGATATCATTGTTGATGACACGCCTGAAGCCGTGACCCTCTCGTGCCACGACCCGGTGCGACGGGAAGTGGCGCGAGTAGCGCTTATCAAGTTGTTGAAGGATGGTCGTATCCATCCCGCCCGCATTGAGGAGGTGACGCTCAAAACGCAGCATGAGATTGACCAGATTATGCGCGAGGAAGGGGAACAGGTGGCCTATGAAGCCAATGTGCAAGGACTGCACCCCGACCTGATCAAGCTGCTCGGCCGGCTCAAGTATCGCAGCAGCTACGGGCAGAATGTCTTGCAACACTCGCTGGAATGTTCGTTGCTCGCCGCGCATATGGCCGCCGAACTGGGGGCGAATATCAATGTGAGCAAGACGGCAGCCCTGCTGCACGATATTGGCAAGGGTATTGACCACGAGGTGCAGGGGCCCCATGCGCTGGTCGGAGCCGATATCGTTCGCCGTCTGGGACGGTCCGCCGCGATTGTCCACGCCATTGCCGCGCACCACGATGATGAGGAGCCACAGACGGTTGAGGCGTTTCTGGTGCAGGCGGCTGACGCCATTTCGGGGGGACGACCCGGGGCCCGCCGCGAAACGCTGGAACTCTATATCAAGCGGTTGGAAGCGCTGGAGTCCATCGCAACCTCGTTTCAGGGGGTGCAGCGAGCCTTTGCAGTCCAGGCAGGACGGGAGGTCCGCGTGATGGTCCAGCCTGATACCCTCGATGACCTCGCGACCATTCATCTTTCGCACATGGTTGCGAAGAAGATTGAAGAGAATCTGCAATATCCGGGGCAGATTAAAGTGACCATTATCCGCGAGACGCGAGCCGTTGACTATGCTCGCTAGGCCCAGGACGGTCATCCGTAAACTGGACGAGTGAACGCCCTGACAACCGACAAACCGATGATCCAACAGACCGAAAGATCAACCGATCACAACAACTAACGACTAATGAGGAGGAACGCATGAACGTAGTCCAATCACTTCCAATAGCTCGTGCTGTCGGTGCCACCAGTGACCAGACATTTGAGCACGAAAGTCTAACTGAGGTCTTGAAAGTTTCTACTCGTTCGCGCCCAAGTGCGGTAGCTGGAGCCATCGCCGGGGTTATTCGGGAGCATGGCGTGGCCGAAGTTCAGTCCATCGGGGCCGGGGCAACCAACCAGGCCATCAAAGCCGTGGCGATTGCTCGCAGTTATTTGCAGGATGACGGCCTGGATATCACCTGTGTTCCGTCGTTTATCGATATCGACATCGATAACCAGGAGCGTACCGCGATACGCTTATTGATTGAACGACGGTAGAAACAGCAAGGACAGCGCAGCAGGGACGGGCAGGTTCCTCCCTGGCTGCGCTTTTTTTACCAGACCAGACCAGGAGCATCAACCAGTCCCCAGGACCCGTTACCAGTCACCAGTCACCAGTCACTATGGAAGAAATAGCCCGATTCTTGCTTGGCATCCCCCCCTTCAACCAGTTGTCACCCGACCAGGTTGAACAGATTGGCAGTGCCATGCAAATTGAATATTTCCCTGCTGGAGAAAACGTCATCGTCCATAACGGCCCCCCCAGTGCGTACCTCTACCTGGTGCGACAGGGCAGCGTAGATTTGCTCCGTGAGTATGAACATGGGGTGCAGATTCTTGATACCCTGAGCGAAGGGGAGATTTTTGCCTATCCTTCGCTCATTCGCAACAAGCCCCCCATCGCCACGGTGCGGACCCGCGAAGAAACGCTCCTCTACCTGCTGCCAGCCGCCACCTTCCACCGCCTGCGGCAAACCATTCCCACGTTCAGCCGCTTCTTTGCCACCAGTGCCATTGAACGCATCTCGCAGCGGCTCCAGGCCCACGATGCCAACGCCGCCCCGGAGTTGTTCCGTATGCGGCTGCGCGACCTGATTCGCTATCACCTGGTGAGCATCTCGCCCGATGCCAGCGTGCGCGAGGCGGCCATACTGATGAGCCAGAATGATGTCTCGTCGGTGATTGTCGAGTCGGACCCGCCGGGGATTTTGACCGACCGCGATCTGCGCAACCGGGTGCTGGCAGGGGGGGTGAGCGATACGGCACCGGTTCGCAAGGTGATGACCTCGCCGGTGATGACGCTCCCGACCGACAGCCTGGTATTCGAGGCCCTCGTCACGATGCTTCAGCGCAAGTTTCACCATATGCCGGTGGTGGAGGGCGACCGCATCGTGGGCATGGTGACACATAGTGATATCTTGCGCCAGCAGAGTAAGAACCCGCTGTTTCTCCCCCGCCAGCTTCAGCGGGCCAGAACCACGGAGGATTTTCGGGCGTATGCCGACCAGGTGACGGCTACCGGGGGAGCGCTGCTGGACGCTGGCGCACGGGTGAATGACCTGGGGCACGTGGCGTCGGTGGCCTACGATGCGCTCATTGTTCGGTTGCTTCAGGATGCGGAGGAAGCGCTTGGGCCACCGCCCTGCCCCTATGCCTGGCTGGTGTTTGGGAGCGAGGGGCGCTACGAACAAGTGCTCCGCACCGACCAGGACAACGGCCTGGCCTATGCCAGCGATGCCCCCCCCGAAGCCGCCGCCTATTTTGCAAAGCTGGCAGAACGGGTTATCGAAGCGCTGCTTGCAAGCGGGTTTCCTCCCTGCCCGGGCAAGATCATGGCAACCAACCCGGAGTGGTGCCAACCGCTGGACGTCTGGAAGGGCTACTTCGAACAGTGGATCAATGGCCCCCGAGAACCAACGCTGCTCCGAGTCGCTATCTTCTTCGACTACCGCCCGGTGTACGGCTCGCTGGATGTCGAGCCGGTGCTTCGCCCGGTGATTCGGCGGGCCGCAGAGAATCGCGTCTTTCTGGGGCGGCTTGCGCGGGTGGCGCTGCGGCAGCATGCCCCCCTGAGCTTTTTTCGCCAGCTTGTGTTGGAGCGCAGCGGCGAAGCTCGGGACCTGATCGACCTGAAGGTGCGGGGGACGACGCTTATCGTCGATCTGGCGCGGTTGTTTGCGCTGGAGGCCGGGTGCCACCGCACCAACACCGTGACCCGCCTGCGCCACTGTGTGGCGCACAGCAGTCTGAGTCCTGCTGGCGCAGAAGAACTGATTGCCGCGTTTGAACTGATGAGCCTGCTTCGCCTGCGCTATCAGTATCAGCAGATACGGCAGGACACCCCTGTGACCAACCAGATCCCGGTTTCGTGGCTGACCGCGCTGGAGCGGCGTGAACTCAAGGAGGCGTTATGGGCAGTAGCACGCATTCAGCAGAACATCGAGCTTCTCTTTCAGACCGATTTGTTCGCTTGAAGTCGCTGGTTCACTGGTGGCGCTCGGCAGTCGCCCGCTTCACGGCCCCGCGCCGTCCCGACCATCTCCCGCTTGCCGTCCAGGAATACCTGGATGCCCCCTGCCCCACCGGGCGCTTGCCCTGGCGCGACGTCCCCTACACCGTCCTGGATATTGAAACCAGTGGCCTTGACCCGCGGTGGGATGCTATCCTGGCTATCGGGGCAGTGGATATTGAAAACGGACGGGTGCGGCTTGACCGACGCTGGTACACGACTGCGCGGCCTCCCGAACCATCCAGGGTGGCTGCCGCGTCCATTCGCATTCACGGGTTGCTGCGTCAGGAGTTGGCCCAGGCTCCGCCGCTCGAACAGGTCTTGCTCGAACTCCTGAGCCGCTTGCAGGGACGGGTGCTCGTAGTCCATATGGCTGCCATCGATGTCAAGTTCCTTGACCGGGCCCTGCGGAAACATTTTCGCATCCGCCTGCGCGGTCCGGCCCTCGACACGGCGCGGATTGGCGGGGTGCTGCTGCACAACGAGCGCATGATGAGCGGCTATGACGAGGGACCCCGCGATACGACCCTCCGTTCGCTGGCAAAACAGGCAAAAATACCCGTCCATCCTCAACATAACGCGCTAGGCGATGCGCTGACCACGGCCCAGCTTTTCCTCTACCAGGCAACCCGACTTCAGAAGCAGGGCAAGGATACCTTTCACAAACTGCTGCGGGTGGGGGGATGCCTGAAATAGCGCGAGCCAGAGGGGAACAGGCGGGGATGGGCGACGGGAAGGGAGCGAGAAACCAGGAAACCAGGTGGAGGGTAGTCGGAGT
>DAOTUF010000486.1:0-2450 GCA_034437495.1 Chloroflexaceae bacterium
GTGTGAGGCTGTTGGTAAACATCCCCGCCAGCGTGCCCACCCCGCCCCACCCGTGGATGGGCATAAAGGTAAACTCCGTGCTCCACTTGGCAACCACCCCCTGCCCGAGCAGCGGGTTGGTCGTTGCCAGCGTGCTGATCACCAGGTCGGGCCGCAGCCGGGCGATATCCTGCCACTGGCGCGTAAAATCCGGCTGCTCCACCAGCCGTACCCCCTCTAGCATCGCCAGTTCCCGCGCATGGAAGCGCCGGTTGATGTAGGGCGAACCGCATTCCAGGACCTCGCAGCCAGCGCTGCGGAGAAACCGCGCGAGCGGCAGTTCCATGAGGTTGTCACCGGTGAGAAAGACCCGCTTCCCCCGCAGCAACTCGGTGTGAGATGCTATGTGCCCCCACGACACTGCCTCGCGCTCCTCCAGATGCACGGAACTGGCCGGCCCCCCCACCAGCGCCGCCAGGTCCTCCCAGAAGGCTCGCGTGCCGTCGGGACCAAGCGGAAAGAGCGACGACAGCACCGTTGCTCCCCGCTCGCGGGAAAGGAGCGCCGCCACCTTTGCCAGGTAGGGTTGGAGGGGGGCCAGCACCGTGCCGGGGCCAATGGGGGGGAGGTCGGTGAAGCGACTGGCGGGCAGAAACCCCGCCACGGGGATGTTCAGCTTTGCCGCTTCTGCGAGAAAGTCGTCCGCCACCACGTCATTGACGGAGCCGAGGAACACCACGCGCCGGTCCCCCTCCTCCGCGACGGGGCAGAAGGGGATGAGCGCCTGGAGCACCGAATCTTCAGCCTGACTGAAGGTGTATTCAAACCCGCTAGCAGGCACGAAAAGCACCGGGCTATCGGGAGTGCTGAGGCTCTGCGCCAACCCGTCAAACTCGACCTTCATCACCTCGGGCGTACACGAAGAGAGGAGGAAGATCACTGAGGGGCGGTGGTGAGCGCGGATTTCGTCCACGAGCGCCTGGAGGTCGGGTTGCTGCCGCGAAAGGTCCGCCTCTTCAATCAGCGCCACTCCGAAGCGGGGACGAGCGAACACCATCACCCCGAGCATGTTCTGGAGGAAGTGGGCGCAGGTGTGGGTTCCGAGCACCAGGAAGAAGCTGTCTCGTATCTTCTGGTAGAGCCAGGCCACACACGACAGCCCACAAAAGCTGTGGTATACTCCTCCCTCGCGGATGATGGTGCTCATAACAATCTCCTCGTTGAGACGAACGACGGCCAGACGCCAGGAACCAGACAGAACCTAGACTTTCATCCCCACCGACGGAGCCGCTTCCCCTTCCCGTTCCAACGTCTCCTCCGGCTCGTGATACTCCAGGTCTCGCGGCGCTCCGCAGGCTGAGATAACCTGGTCGGAGGGAACTTCGACGCCATTCCCTTCCACCCCGTTCCCATTGGTCAGAGATGAGCCACCCACGGCCTTTTCGGTGCCCGCTTCCGGCTCGTGGTATTCCAGGTCTCGCGGCGCTCCGCAGGCCGAGATAGTACCCGACTGAATGATGTCGGCGGCCAGGTCGGGGCGCTGCGCCTTGAGCCGGGCTATCTCCTCGCTGGTCAGCACCTTTGTCTGGTCGAACCCAAGGTCAATCTGCATTCGCGTGCCCTTGCGCTTGACACGGCCCAGGTCGTAGAACCGCTTGGAAAGGGTGGTCTTGGCGAAGGCTTTCAGGCAGCCGAGCATATAGCGCCGCTTGAAGGGGTCTTTGATGAAGGGGTAGTCGAAGAACGATTTGAGCATATAGAATCGCGCATAGCAGCGCAGCACCCCCTTGAGCACGTCTTCGCGCTCCATCGCATCGGGCTTCATAATCGGGGTGACGAAGTTGTACTTGGAGTAGTCGCGCACCTCGACCTTGTCGCCCAGGTCCTCAAAAAGCTCGGCAAACGGCCAAGGGGTAAACATATTCCAGTTTGCCATATCGGGCTTCCAGTCCTGAGAATAGCGGTAGGTCTCTTCAATCGTTTCGGGGGTCTCGCCCTCAAGCCCCATAATATACTGCGCCTCCGCGACGATGCCGTGGTCTTTGAGGAGTTGAATAGCCCGCTTGTTTTGTTCGATGGTCGTTTCCTTGCGAAACTGGTTGAGCTTCAACTGGCTGGCGGCCTCCGTCCCCAACGAGACATGCACCAGGCCCGCCTTGCGGTAGTAGTAGAGCAAGTTCTGGTCGCGCAGAATGTCCGTCACGCGGGTATTGATACCCCACGGAACGTCGAGCTTGCGGTTAATCAATTCCTGACAGAGATGCACAAACTTCTTGCGGTTAATGGTCGGTTCTTCGTCGGCCAGGATAAAAAACCCGACGTTGTATTCATTCTTGAGGATTTCAAGTTCGTCCACGAACTTCTTCGGGTCGCGGGCGCGGTAGGCCCGCCAGAACTTCCACTGCGAGCAGAAGCGGCACGTAAAGGGGCACCCCCGCGCAAAATTCGGCACGGCAACGCGGCAGTCCAGG
>DAOTUF010000487.1:0-11247 GCA_034437495.1 Chloroflexaceae bacterium
CCGGTCGCTGGTGGGGAAGGTGTGGGGGGGGGTGGGCGCTTCGCCCGGCCCGCCTCGGGGGGACCGTCCCGGTCTCGGCGGGGGTGCTCGTTCCTGCCGCGCCGGAGAGAACAGCCGCGGCCTGCTGGAGGTGTTGTTCTGCGGCCTGCCGCTGGACGGCTCCCTCCACACAGGCGAGCAACTGTTCGGGCGCACAGGGTTTGAGCAGGTAGTCATAGGCTCCGGTGCGCAAGGCCCGGATGCAGGTCTCCAGGGAGCCGTGGCCTGTCAGGAGAATGACCGCGGGACGGGAGGGCATCCGCCGGGCGGTGGAGAGCACTTCGATACCATCCACGCTCCCCATGACCATATCGGTCAGGACGACCTGAAAGGTCTCCTGTTCGAGGAATCCCAGGGCGGCTTCTCCGCTGGCCGCCTGTGTGACCTGGTAGCCAGCATACTCCAGCCGATAGGCAAGCTTTGCTCGTGCTTTGTCGTCGTCTTCGACAACCAGAATGTGCGGTTTCATACGCTTCTCCGGTTAGTATACCAGGGATTCCCCCGCCAGTTCAAGCGCCGGTCGCGGGCGCTGTTGACGGTTCTGCTGCTCCGGCCTATAATTCAGAGCAAGCAGGGGAAGTGGTTGAAGATTATGATATCCCCCGATACCTGGTTGTTCATTATGGAAAAGCCCCCGACAAACCGACCCGTTGCCCGATGGATAGACCGACTTCTGGAGCGCCCGGTGACCGGGCGGTTCTCGGTTGGCGACATCCTCTTTCAGTGGTTCTTTCTGTTTCTGCGCCTCATTGCCACGTTCCTCGAGATACTGGCAACGCGGGTCGTCAGGAAAAACCGGCCATGAAGCGCTCCCTCAACCCCACCACCGTCCGCATGATTCAGCATGAGCATGCGGCCCTGAAACGGCGGGTTGCCGAGGTCGAAACCCTTCTGCACCGCCAGCAGCATGATATGGTGCAGCTCAACACGATGGGCACCTTTCTCCAGAGCTGCCCCTCTCTGGACGATGCCTATGCCCACGTGGGTCCGCTGGTGGCCGAACTATTCCCCGACCAGGCCGGCGTGCTCTATGTGTTCCGCTCTGATACGATGCTGGAGGCGGTGGCCCAGTGGGGCGATGCCATCCTTCCGTCCACGGAGATGTTCCTGCCGGACTGCTATGCGCTCCGCCACCAGAATACCCACCTGGCCGAAGACCCGAAGCGTGACCCGTGCTGCCCCCACCTCTCCCCGCACGACCTTCCCTCTCTGTGCCTTCCGCTGGTCTCCCGCGATGCCACCCTCGGCGTGCTCTCGCTCCACCGCTGCCCGCACCCATCTGACCCTGCCTACGGGTGGTGGGAGCAGGTGGCGTTCGGGGTTGCCCGGCACCTGGCAACGGGATTGACCAACCTCCGTCTGCGCGACCAGTTGCAGCAGCAGGCTGTCCGCGATGCGCTGACCGGCCTGTACAACCGCCGGTACCTGAACGAAACCATGCAGCGGGAACTGCGCCGCGCTAGCCGCCACCATCAGTCAGTGGGTATCATCATGCTCGATATTGACCATTTCAAGCGGTTTAATGAGCGGTATGGGCAGGATGGGGGGGATATGCTGCTCAGTGCCGTGGGGACGTTCCTGCGGACCAGCATCCGCGAGGAAGATATTGCCTGTCGGTATGGGGGCGAAGAGTTTGTGCTGCTCCTGCCCGGCGCAACCCTCGAAGCCACGCGGGTGCGGGCCGAACTCGTGCGCCAGAGTATCAAGCACCTGCGCATTGAGCGCAAAGGAAAACCTCTGGGAGCCGTGACCGCCTCTCTGGGCATTGCCCTCTTCCCCGACCATGGCGCAACCAGCGAAGCACTGCTCAGGGCTGTGGATACCGCCCGCTACCGCGCCAAGGACCAGGGACGGAACCGGGTGGTCGTGGCCGAATGACCCCCCGCAGGTGGACAAATGGACAAGTGGACAAAAGGACGTCGTTCGACACCGGCGTTCCCCCATGCTCCCCTGACCGTCCCTCTCAGGATTACTGGTCGCGCCCGAGCACAAACTCCGCGATTTCTCGCAACACCTGATGGACCCGGCTTTCAGGGAATAGCTTGAGATTGGCGAGGGCCCGGTCAACGAGTTGGCGGGCTTCCCGCCGGGAGGGTTCAATCCCCAGGCGGCGAATTTCGTCAATGGCCCACGAGAGGCGGGATTCGTCGGAAGAATCCAGCACATTCGCCAGCGCGTCCCCACCGCCTGCCCGCACCGCATAGATGAGCGGGAGGGTGATAATGCCGTGGCGCAGGTCGCTGCCGGCGGGCTTGCCCAGAAGTTCTTCGTCGCCGGTGAAATCCAGGATATCGTCTACGACCTGAAAGGCCAACCCCAGGTCATACCCGAACCGTCCCAGTGCCTCTATCTGCTCCGGGGTGCCCCCACCGCTTGCCATGCCCGATTTGCAGGCGGCCTGGAAGAGCGCAGCGGTTTTGCTGCCTATCTTGGTGTAATACTGCTCAAGCGCCGTTTCCAGGGGCGTCACGCACATCACCGGTGCAAGCTCCCCCTCACAGATGGTCATCACGGCCTGCGAGAAATAGGTGATGATGCGCGAATCGGGGGCGCGGGACATCTCGCCCGAGGCCAGGGCAAAGAAGTAGTCACCCACCATGAGCGCGACTCCGTGGTCCCAGCGCGTGTGGACGGCCACCGTGCCGCGTCGACGCTCCGCCTCGTCCACCAGGTCATCGTGGACGAGCGAGGCCACATGAATCAATTCGACGGTGGTGGCGGCGTGCAGCACCTCTTCAAATCGGTAGTCACCAAGCTGTGCCGACAACAGCGCCAGCGCTGCGCGTATGCGTTTGCCCCCCGAATTCAGGATATACCGCCCGGCCACGTTGATGAGCACCGACCTGGACTGCACCAGTTCGAGCATGGCCTGGTCAACTCGCTGCAAATCGGCCAGCAGCGCTGGCGGCAGGGTCAGCTGATTCCTGGGCGTGAGCCGGTGGTCGCCACCGGCCGGAAGGGTTCCTTCTATTTCCGAATGCGTATCAATCATGGGTAGTGTGGAGATTTGTTGCTGCACCACGCGATCATACACTCCAGGCTATCCTTTGCTCTGCACAGAACACCATTTGCGACATTGGGAATGGTCCGGCTTCCTCATCCGGTCATACCAGCACCACACCCGGCTGTTCGAGGGCTGGAAGCCACAAACACCCTACAAATGTTCGGCTCCACCCACTGCCCTGAAACTCGCCATGTTCCCAGATTATACCATTCCCCATGACATGTGTCTAACGGAATAAGAGCAGGGTATAATAGGCAAGGGGAAAGCTCCCGCCTTTTCCTGTGGCCTCACTCTGCGTCGAGATACCGCCGCGTGATATCGCCGTAGGCATCGATACGGCGGTCGCGCAGGAAGGGCCAGTGGGTGCGGCTCCGCTCAATGCGCTCCAGGTCGCACCCCACGACGAGCACCTCGTCGCGGTCTGTGGCCGCCCGCGCCAGTACCCGACCGCCGGGGTCGGCCACAAAGCTCTGCCCCCAGAACTCAATCCCCCCATCGGGGTCGCCCTCGTGTCCGGTGCGGTTGACACTCACCACATAGCACCCGTTGGCGATGGCGTGGGAGCGCTGAATGGTTTCCCAACTGCTGTGCTGCTCTGCTCCCTCCTGCGCCTTTTCCGCAGGGTGCCACCCGATAGCAGTGGGGTAAAAGAGGATTTCCGCCCCGCGCAGCGCGGTCAGACGGGCCCCTTCCGGGTACCACTGGTCCCAGCAGATGAGCACGCCCACCGTGGCAAAGCGCGTGCGGAAGGCCCGGAACCCCAGGTCGCCCGGCGTGAAGTAGAACTTTTCGTAGTAGAGCGGGTCATCGGGGATGTGCATTTTGCGGTAGAGACCCGCGCAAGACCCGTCGGCGTCCAGCACCGCGGCGGTATTGTGGTAGAGGCCGCTGGCGCGTCTTTCGAAGAGGCTGGCAATGATGACTACCCCAAGCTCCGCTGCCAGGCTCCCCAGGGTGGCGGTGGTGGGGCCGGGCACCGGCTCTGCCAGCGCAAAGGCTTCGTAGTCCTCGCTCTGGCAGAAGTAGCGCGAACGAAAGAGTTCTTGCAGACAGATAATCTGTCCCCCGCGGGAAGCGGCTTCACGGATATACTGGCAGGCTTTGTGGGTGTTGGCTTCCGGGTCGGCAGAGCAGGACATCTGGACCAGGCCGACCTGGACGGATGCTGGTGGGGTCATCTGGTTGCTTCTCCTCCCGCTTCTCCCCTCTCTCCGGAGAGCTTCGTCCTGTTCTGCAAGCCCGACACGCCCTCCGGTGCTCCTCGGCCATTCGCCGGCTCGCTCGCCTGCTGCCGGAGCAGCGGCAGGTAGAGGGGCCTTGCTGCCTGCGCCTGCACCCGAATGGTAAAGACCTGGACGGTTTCATCCTTGCCATCCGAAACAACCAGGCTCACCGCTGCATCGCCCACGTCCGCCAGAGCGGGGGTGCCGCTGAGGGTGGCTCCATTGTCCGTCTGAGTGAGCGTCAGCCAGGGGGGGATGCTCGTTGCCATAATCGTCAGGGTATCTTCTTCGTCGGCGTCACTGACGGCAATCGTATAGGTGTAGGGCGTGTCGGCCACGGCCAGGTCAACCGGTTGGCTGGTAAAGACCGGGGCATGGTTGTCCGTCACGACGCCGGAGGCAGCCACGACCAGGGTGAAGTCCTGGGTATCGGTAGCTCCGCTGGCATCGCTCACGCGCAGTTGAACGCTGGTCTCGCCCACATCGCCCGGGCCGGGGATGCCGCCCAGGATGGCGGAGAGCTGCCCCGTCCGGGTGAGGGTCAACCAGGCGGGCTTGAGTGTCGCGGCAATGGTCAGCGTATCTCCGACATCCGTGTCGCGGTCGGCAACCGTGACGCCGTAGGAATAGGGTCTGCCGACGGTGGCGGAGACGACCGGGGTGCTGGTAAATAGGGGCGCATGATTGTCGTAGCTCACGGTCACGGTGAAGTTCTGGGTAGCGGTCGCTCCCAACTCGTCCCGCACCAGCAGGCGCACCGGCGCACTGCCCCTGTCGTCAGGGCCGGGGGTGCCGCTGAGGGTGGCGGTCGTTCCGTCCCCGGTGGGGGTGAACGTCAGCCAGGAGGGTTTTTCGGTGGCCAGCAGGGTGAGCGTATCGCCCGCATCCGCATCGCTGGTGGTGATGTGGTAGGTGTAGCGAACGCCCACGGTTGCGTCGGGGGTGGGGGTGCTCACGAAGACGGGAGCGGTGTTGCTCCTGGTGACGACAATCGTGAAATGCTGTGTATCGCTCCTGCCTGTGCGGTCGGTCACTTGCAACCCGACGGTGGCAAACCCGATATCGCTCAGCGAGGGGGTGCCGCTCAGTCTGGCCGTCGCGGTCGTGACCTGCGTGAGAGTGAGCCAGGGCGGTCGGGAGGTCGTGGTCATCGTCAGAACCTCGCTGGCGTCCCGGTCGGTGGCAGTCATCTCATAGGTGTAGGGTTGGCCAACGATGGCCGTGGTGATGGGCGTGCTGGTGAAAAGCGGGTCGTATTCCACGTTTTTGACCGTCAGCGTGAATCCCTGCGTGTAGGAGAAGACCCCCGTCCCGGTTTCGCTCGAACGCACCACAAGGTAGTGGCTGCGGGCCTCCTCGAAGTCCAGCCAACCCCCGACACGAAGTTCGTCTTCCACGATGACAAACCGTCCCCCGGCGTTGTCGAGCAGCGTATAGGTATGGGTGTCGTTCGGGTTGGGGTCGCTGGTCGTCAGGATGCCGACCGGCTGGCCCGTGGCGCTGTGTTCGCTGACCATCGTGTTGCTAAGGGCAATATCGAACGGAGGCTTGTTGATGGTCAGGCTGGTCGTTACGGGAGGGCTGGTGTAGAGGCCATCGTCCACCAGGAAGGCGATATGACGGGAAATCCCTTGAGGAGCGGCAGCGGTGTTGCTATACGTAACGGTCCGCAGCACCTCCTGGTAGCGCTCAACCGTATCGGCCCCGCTCAGGTGCAGGGTTCCTGCCTGGTAGGTGGCGGTGATAGCCCCGCTCGGAACGGCGTGCAGCATTTCGTGGTCTCCGTCGAGCCGGTTGGTGATACTCACCACAGCGGACGCGAGGGGGAGGCGGTTGGTGTCGGTCACGAGCAGCCGGTCCTGGTCCACAAGGGGCACCGCAGGTCCCCCCTGGTGAAACACGGCTTCATAGGGGATGCTCGTATCAGCCGGTCCGGCTCCATCCAGGTCCAGGTGCGGTTGGTTCAGGTTGGCGTCCGCAATGACCAGGGTGTAGGTCCGCGTGACGGGGGGGAGGTCAAACCGGTCGGTCGCCTGGACGGTGAAGGTGAAGGCTCCGTCGGTGGTGGGGGTGCCGCTCACCACTCCGTTCGTGTTCAGGCTCAGGCCGGGCGGCAGGGTGCCGTCTGTCAGGGCAACCTGATAGGGAGCAACGCCCCCGCTGGCTCGGATAGTCTGTTGATAGGCGGCTCCTTCGGTGCCACCGGGCAGGGCAGAGGGCTGGATGACGAGACCGGGCAACTGCCCCTGGCTCGCATCGCCCCAACAGGTCACGCTGCCATCGGTTCGGACGCCGCAGGTGTGGTTGCGTCCGGCATTGACCTGGAGGAACAGACCGTCGGGGGGGGTGGCCTGCCCATGGGTATTCAGTCCCCAACAGTCCAGTGTGCTGTCAGTGCGGATGCCACAGGTGTGGTTGCGCCCGGCACTGACCTGGACAAAGGTGCCCGTCCCGGTGATGACCTGCCCGTAGGTGTTGTCGCCCCAACAATCCAGCGTGCCGTCAGGGTGGATACCGCAGGAGTGGTAGCGCCCGGCGCTCACCTGGGCAAAGAGACCCGCGGGGGGGGAAATCTGGCCATAGGTGTTGTCGCCCCATCCCGCCAGGGTGCCATCCGTTTTCAGGCCGAGGGTGTGCGAAAGCCCGGCGCTCACCTGGACGAACGTGTTGCCCGCGGGCGGGGAGGACTGCCCGCGGTGGTCCAACCCCCAACAGGCAATACTGCCATCGGTGTCAACCCCGCAGGTATGGCGTTCGCCGGCGCTCACCTGCCAGAACGTGCGGGTCGTGGTGATGACCTGCCCGTCGCTATCGTCGCCCCAACAGTCGAGGGTGCCATTCGTCCTTACCCCGCACGTGTGCGAGCCGCCGCCGCTGAGTTGGGTGAAGGTCCCGCTTGCGGGTGTGGCCTGCCCGTCCTCGTCGTTCCCCCAACAGAGCGTTTTCCCGTTGGTCTGGATGGCACAGGTGTGGTATCCGCCCGCGCTGATACGCCGCTGCGAAAAGACGCCAGAGCGCACGGTAGATTGCCCATAGGTATTCCACCCCCAGCAGACCGCCGAACCGTCGGTCCGCACCCCACACGTATGGTATTCGCTGGCGCTGACCTGGGTGAAGGTTCCCGCGGGGGGGGAGGATTGCCCGTAGTCATTGCCGCCCCAACATTCCAGCGTGCCATCGGTCTTGATGCCGCAGGTGTGGAAGCCACCGCCCACCATTTGCTTGAACGAGACGCCGGGAGGGGAGAGGGATTGCCCTTTGCCGTTCTCTCCCCAGCAGAAGGGTGTGCCGTCTGGTCGCAGCCCGCACGTGTGAGCATTGCCCACCTCAATCTGGATGAAGGGGCCGGGCCGGGGAGCGGACTGGTCGCTCGAATTATCGCCCCAACAGGTGACGTTCCCGTCGGGCTTCAGGCCGCAGGTGTGGATTTTGCCGGCGCTCACCTGGACAAAGGTTTCGGCAGGCGGCGATGCTTTGCCGTAGGTATTATCGCCCCAACACACCACGGTGCCATCGGGCTTCAGGCCGCAGGTGTGCGTATAGCCCGCACTGACGTGGAGAAAGGGGCCGGGCGGAGTGGCAGACTGGGCGTAGGTATCATCGCCCCAACACACCACGGTGCCACCGGGCTGCACCCCGCAGGTATGAAACCCGCCGGCGCTGACCTGGACGAAGGATTCTGCGCCTTCGGGCGGCGAAGCCTGTCCCGCGCTGTTCGACCCCCAGCACACCACGGTCCCGTCATAGGTCAGGCCGCAGGTATGAAACCCGCCGGCGCTGATGGTGGAGGGCACGATGGCCGAGGGAACGAGCGAGTAGGAGCGAACGTTCTCGGGTGTGCTGGCCCGGGTGGGCAGGGCTACCGCGAAGAGGAAGCCCGAGAAAACCAGCAGCAACCACCCAAGGTACCGGTGCAGACGCCTGCTATGCTGATGACGTGAAAAAAGCGAAAAAGAGGTTGTTTTGTGCATGATGGGTTATCGAGAAACGATGATGATGCTGACAGCCCGGGCCGCAGGGACCCGACCAGGAGGGTGGAGACGGAGACCGGGCACGCGCCCCGCCCCCGAACCAGGACCCGGCCCTCCCCTACAACAGGCTGTGCCCGGACCAGATGAACAGGGTGATGAAGAGGATGATGGCGAGGTTGAGGAACAACCCGACAATCGTCACCCCGCGGCCCCGGTCGGAAAGGAAATAGCCGGCTCCCCCCAGACATGCCCCGATAAAGTTCAACGCAATCATGGCAAGCATCAGCAGGATATGGAACACCGTCGGTAAGACGGATGCTGCGCCCAGGATGACACAGAACAGCATGGCGCTGATTGATGCCAGAATAGTAGAATAAGCTCCCCATCGGAACGTCGATTTTTGGGCGGGTGCCGTGTCCTGACTCATCACATCCTTATCCTTATCTGAGACTCTCTTGTCTGTATGCTGATCCAACAATCAATCAATCAATGAGTTCAATCAATGAACTACACGTTCAATGCATCCAGTGCATCCAAATGCATCCTGGACATGCTGGCCCTTGCTGGCCCTTGCTGGCCCTTGCTGGCCCTTGCTGCGGGGTATTGTATCACACTTCCACACCCCATGCTCACCCGGCACGGCTCACGTGCTCCCCCCCGTCCTCTCCGCCGGCCCGCATCAGGGCTTCGACCTCACCCAGACGGGGAATGCCCGCTCGCCCCCCGAAGGCGCGGCACTTGAGGGCGGCGGTGGCGCTGGCAAAGCGAGCAACGGTGCGAAGCGGCCAACCGTGCAGCAGGCCATAGAGGAACGCCCCGTGAAAGACATCGCCGGCGCCGGTCGTGTCCACGACCGGGACGGTCGTAAAGGCCGGGGTGTGAAAGGCATCGTCGCGGCTCACACACCAGCTTCCGCGTTCGCCCGCGGTGACGACGACCAGCGCGTGGTAGTGCTCGAAGAGCGCCCGCGCAGCCAGTTCGGGCGCTGCTTCCCCCGTGGCCTCGCGCCCGAACCGTTCGGAAACGACGATGGCATCGCAGAAGG
Organism: Chloroflexaceae bacterium; assembly: GCA_034437495.1. Taxonomy (GTDB): domain Bacteria; phylum Chloroflexota; class Chloroflexia; order Chloroflexales; family Chloroflexaceae; genus JAAUSY01. Next base: position 9,283 of record DAOTUF010000487.1, read on the forward strand.
GCAGCAGCATAGTCGCCCGGTCGCTGGTCCGTTCGGCATCAATCATGACCAGACGGTTGGCCTCCCGCATCCAGCGGGCCGCCTGAAGCGCCACCTCCGGAATATGGGTGTCGAGCAGGAGCGCCCGCGCAGAGGTGAACATCGCACGGTCCAGCGCGATGTTCTGGAGCACCGAGCGGTCATTGTGCCACCAGATGGTCCGTTGACCGCGGTCTGGTTCAACCAGGGCAAAGGCCACATGCGACCGCCCCGGGTGGACCTGGACGGCTCCGGTTTCGACCCCCTCCCGCCGCAAGTCGTCAAGAATGTGCTGCCCATAGCGGTCGTCCCCTACGGCGCTGACCAACCCTCCCCGCACTCCGAGGCGCTGGAGCGTGACCAGCGCGGTGGGCACCGGCCCGCCCCCGGCCTCAACCCACTCCGTGAGGGGTTGTTTGGCTCCCATCAGGGGGGGGTGGCTGGCTATTCCAATCGTATCCCACGAAGCAATCCCAACTCCCATCACGTCACACCCGGGTGTCATGGTCATGGTCTCTGTCACTGTCTCTGTCACTGTCATCGTTCCTCTGACCTTTCCTGTTCTTTTTCTTTGTGGTTCTCTCCCATCAGGTCCCGCGACATCGGTGATGAGCGATATGAAGATGAGGGGACCGGTTATATTGTAACCAACTTGTAACCTCTGAAGCTAGGATAACCAGCAAGTAAGGTTTTGTCACTATACTCCAGAACCCCCTGGTGGAAAGGCTGGCCGGGTATGAAGAGAAACAGGTGCCTATGAGCGAGGAAGATACCCCCAATATCACGGACCCGCTGGCATTCTGGCGCTCCTTCTATGAAGCCAACCGCGATATCTGGACCCAGAGCTTGACGCACACCATCAGCAGCGATGCCTTTTCCACCACGATGAGCGCCTTCCTGGACCACTACCTCACCACCTCCGCCTCACTCCAGAAAACACTCGACTATTATATGGGACTCTGGCTGGCGAGCGTCAATATGCCCACCCGCGAGGACCTTACCCGTCTGGAGCGCCAGTTGCTTCAGGCCGAGTTTCCCCTTGATGACCTCACGGCCCGGCTTGACGAGGCGACCCGCTCCCTCCAGCAGGATATTGCCCACCTCACCTCACTGCTTACGGCGCACCGGGAAGGGAGCACGGAGGTCGAACACCGGCTGCGGACGCTGGAAGAACAGGTGCGGCAGGTGCTCGAAACCCTGCACGACCAGGGGACGCAGGTTGCCACGGTGGCGACCGCTCAGAACGCCGGCACCACGGAGATGCGGCAGCGGCTCCAGACGATGGAAGAGCGGATACGCCAGATGGAACAAACGCTGCACGACCAGGCATCGCAGATTGCGTCACTGGCCGGTGAGCGGAGCGCCGAGAGCGCTATCGTTGACCAGCGGGCGAGAGACCTGGAAATCCGCATTGACCAGTTCTGGCAGATGCTTCAGGGCTATACGGCGCAGGCAGCTTCCGCAGGCGAGACCCAACACACCAGAATGAGCGCCCTCGAAACGCGCATGCACGCCCTGGAAACGACTATTGACCAGAAAAGCGACCAGATATACGAGACCCTCCAATCATTGCAAAGCCACGTCCAGGCTGCGCTTGACCAGGCTGCCGACCACGCCGAACCATCCTCGCCATCTTCACCGTCCTCGCCGTCTTCGTCGTCTTCGCCATCCTCGCGCAACCCACAAGCTCGTTCTGAGCCGCCCCCCTCGAAACAGAAACATACGCCACAGGAGTCAACGACCACCCGCTGAAGCGGGGGGCTTGTGAAGCGCAAGCCGACGTTGACCAGTTCGCCCGCAAGGGCAGCCGATAGGGAGGTCACGAGACCCTGGGGTGCGTTGCCAGCTCCAGGCCCGCTCGCTGGTCGTTAAACAGGCAGACGGTCTATGCCAGTGCGGTCAGCACAACAAGCCTCCCTATCTGAACGAGGCACCCGTTACCGCCGC
>DAOTUF010000488.1:0-2836 GCA_034437495.1 Chloroflexaceae bacterium
CCAGGCAGAACAGCACCAGCAGCACCCCGACTATGCCAATCCCGACCCCGACCCCGACTCTGCCCCCAACAACTACGAATGGCCCGCAGCGTCGGGCCACTGATGTGAACCAGCGTTCCATAGATCCTCTGCATATCTGATAAGAGCGGCAGCCCGGTCATCATCCGGGCTGCCGCCCTTGCTTTGTTCTCTCCTGTTCTTGATGTGTACGGCCTACGGCCTACTGCCCGCTGCCCTCAAAGTCCAGTCGGTACAATTGCCCCGATTCCAGGGTGACTCCGTAGGCTATATAGAGCACATTCCCATTGCAGTCGAGCATTCGGATATCGTAGCTCCCCGCTGGAAACTCAAAGAAGCGGCTCCGCCCAGGCTCAAGCACTTCATCGGATTCGAGTTTGTCTTCACCCCAGGTCTCCTGGGCGACCGGCGAGACCTGAATGTAGCAGATGGTCTGCTCGGAAAGGTTTCGAATAACCAGCATCGGAGACGACGCTCCCTCTGACGGGTTGTTCAAAATCCTCACCGGCACCACGGCGATGTTGGGAACTCCCGTATCCTCGTAGGGCTGCGTCCCGCGGAAGATGAAGACGTAGGTACCGGGGCCGGTGTAGGAGAGTCCTGGGTCGGGTTGCCGCCAGGTGCTCACGTTGATGGAAGGAAATCCCCCGGGTTCATTGGGGTCATCCGCCCTTCTCACGACATAGCCCTCTTCATTCACCGTGAAGGTCTTCCCTATCTCCTCCTGAGAACCATCCCGAAACACGACGGTGAGATGCACATCCTCACCAGGACGGAACCCCCACGCCTCTACCTGGAGGCTTCCTACTTCCTGCGTGGCACAGGTGGGAAAGGTCCCTAGCTCAAGCTCCAGGCCAGAGCTGTCAAGTGCGGTGGCAATAGCGTTGATGGGCAAGGGAAGACGGTCGCACACTCCCGAGACAGCCGAATAACTGGGGGTGTTCTCGGGTCGAATAACCTTGTAGTAGACAATCGCAAAGCGATTCTTTTCCACGTCCTGGAGCACATAGTAATTGACATGGTTTCGACTATCCTGGACGTTCGAGATGGTCAGGTCATCCGCGCGGCCCATCGCATCTGCTTCGAATTGCCTCCCGAAGTAGCCCGGGCCGTAGACAACCCCCGGACCGTCGAGCGCCCATATCGCAAGTTTGGTGTCCCGCTCGAAGCCTTCCACACGCACCTGCGCCGTGGTGCCCTCTATCAAACAGTTGCCAGGGCTGATGTCAGCGTTGAGCGGGAAAGGGATGCCAGTGCAGACATCCAGCGCCCCGAGCCGCCCGAACTCCACCTGAAACGGGGCATCGCTGTCGGGGTGTATCTCGAAGCGGGCGCGTTCGAACCACTGCACCATATATTCATTGCCATCTTCCAGCACCTCATAGTGCTCTTCGCTCAACGGATACCCGAAGAGCGCCAGACTCTCCTCCGTGCTGAACCCCGGCTGTCCATCGCTCTCTATCCCATTGGTTCGCCATGCCTGAAGCATCTTGCCGCACACATTGTGGCTGGTGGTAGAAAAGTGCAAACATTCCAGGTTTTCGTAGCGGTCTGGCCCCACCCGCCCGAACTCATACCACCAGCTTCGCCCCTGCTGCTCCAGAATGTCCGAACCGAGCCGCCCTATCTTCACCTCGTTGCCCGGGTGAAGCTCCAGCCGGTAGCGCTCGAACTGCTGCGCCTGAACCTGCCGCCCGGGAAACCAGACCGGCCACGGCACCGAGGAAACCAGCCCTACGTACAGCTCTTCCTGGGGTGAGATGGGGTAGCCAAACACCTGCACTCCCCCATGTTGCTCCCAGAAGGTGCGGATAGGCCCCTCAATGCAGTGGCCCGTGGGGAAACAACGTTGAGCGGTCTGAGCCGCAACCTCGCCAGGCTTCTGTCCGCCTACCGTCAGGAACAACACGATACCAACCAGCAGCACCATCGTTTTGAATACCCGACTAACCATCATTGCGTTTTCTCCCTCTTCCGAATTGCTCATCGTCAGCGCGAACCGTGTCAACCGAACAAGAAATCTCGAATGGCCCCCCCTACCGGCTCCAGGTGGTAGGCAGCTCCGGTGGCGTCATGGAGCAAAAGGTTTGTTCGTGTTAGTTTTAGTTAATGATATCACCCCTGCCTGGTTTGGAAGAGGGGGGAGGATCGGATGATGGGGGGTTCGACCGCTGCACCGGCCTCGCGGTCGGGTAAACGACCGGCGGTACCGGCGTGGCCGTTGGCGCGGGGGGCACGCCCTCGTTGTCCACCAGCCACCGCGTCACCCACCCGACGGCCCCGAGCACGCGCGGGTCTTCGGGGTCGAGCGCGTTGGTCTGCACCCGCACGCGGTAGACCCCCTCCACTCCCTCGTCGACAATGTCCAGCAGGTCGCCATTGCTTATCAGTACCTTCCCTTTGCTCGCCTCCAGTTTCGTTTCCTGGCCCGCCTCGGCCCACAGGTAGGCCCCGAATACCCCGTCCGCGCTCAGGAAGAGGTTCCAGTTGCGGTTGCGATACTCTTCAAAAACCCCCTTGACCTCCACGCGGCGCAGGTAGCCCTGAAACGCGACCTTCCCCACTACCTGCTCGTTGACCACCACCTCGTAGTCGGTGGTGCCTTCGAACATAGGCACCGTATCCACCGGACTGAGGAGCAGTTTGCTGCCCTCCTGTATCCGGTAGGACACCGGTATCTCCTGGCGCTCCCCGTTCACCGGACGGAGCAGCACCCGCGTCGCGTGCTCCAGGTTGCTCCCGCTCAGCGTGACATTAAACGGCTGCTCGTAGACGTTGATGGTCGCTGGTTCGACCGCGTCCACCACGACCGGCACCG
>DAOTUF010000489.1:0-2970 GCA_034437495.1 Chloroflexaceae bacterium
AATGCTCGCTCAACGCTCGTCAAGCGACACCAGCCAACTGGATTCTCCGAAGGGCTTTTCCTTCAGGCGGACGAGCAGCGAGGGCGCATTCGAGATGACGGGCCGCGGCACAATCGCCCGGCCCTGCCCCTTCTCGCCGGGCGCGACCACGATAACGGGGGGCTTCGACAGTTCATCCGCAATCGGGTAGGTGTTGCCGAGCGGGTCATGGATAGCAATATTGTTATCCTGGAGGGGAAAGGTCACGCTCCGGGTACTGTTGTTGCGGATGCTCCAGGTGAAGGCGATGTGTTCGCTGCAATAATCCACCTGCTCCAGCGTGACAATAACGTCGGGGGCAACGGCGGTGCGGTCCACCCCCACGCTCATCCACCCCTGTGTCGGCTCGTCCCACCGCTTGCCAATGGGCTGGTACTCTGCCCAGACACAGCTTCGGGAATCCTGCCATCCCCCCCCGGAGGCTCCCCCCGCCGGGCCGCTCGCAGAGATGACCAGCGAGGTGCGGGGCTGCGAAGCCAGCGGGAGCGGTTGGGGCGCACCAACCGTTCGGACGAGCAGGAGCACCAGCAGCACCAGGGCAACCAGGCTCATGCCGAACGCCAACCGCCCGGCGGTCGTCGTGAGCGCCTGCCGCAGGTGGTGCAGCGGTGAGCCTGGCTGGTGCTGCGGACCTGCTTGCTCCTGCTCCGTCAGGGGAGAGCGCAGCGGAGGGGTCGTCTCGCCGCGCCCATTGCCCGAAAGCGCCCGTGCCTTCTCTTCGGCGTGCCAGCCGGGGAGGATACCGGCCATGAGTTGGTTGATATCGGCCCAGCGGGTGCATCCGAGCATGCGGGGAATGGCCTGCATCTCTTCTTCCGACAGGTCAATCTCCGTCGAGCGCTCGGTGACGAGGTAGGCCGGCAGTTCGTCCAACCCCCGCGCTTCGACCTTCCAGTCCAGGTCTATGTGTGAATCTTCCTGGATGGTGGGAGCGATGACGACCAGGCGGCGGCAGGAGCGGAAGTTGATAGTCCGGGCCTTGTGTTCGGAAAGAAACTCCGGGCGGTGCTCGTTCAAGAAGTTCGTCAGGTTGTAGTAGTAGGAGATGACCTGGTTGTAGGGGTTGCTGCGGCCCGGGTTGAGCCGTTTGCGCTCGCCATTGCCGCTCTCCAGGTACCACGGCCCGTTGACCCCCCCGATAATCTTGCCGTTGCAGCTTTTCAATTCGATAATGAAGATAGCATCTTGCTTGATGATGGCGAGGTCGACCGTGCGGCCCCCCACATGGAAGTTCGACAGCAGCAGGTAGAGGCCCTCCAGCCGTTCCAGGCCGTTGGCAAGCGCGACAATCGCCCGACGCTCGTTCGGGTGCTCTGGTTTTTCGCCAACCCACACTTGAACTGCCACGGCAAGATTCCCCCTTTGCCCCGAACCTACTCCAGCGCCAATGTCTGGCGCATCTCCATAATCTGGTCGCGCAGGGCCGCCGCCTTCTCAAACTCCAGGTTGCGGGCCGCCTGCTTCATCTGCTTTTCCAGATCCTTGATAACCCGTACCAGTTCGTCGGGCGGTATGGGACTCCCGCTCCCGCGGCTTCGGTCGGCCACGTTCTTGCCCCGTACCACATACTCGCCTCGTTCCTCCGCCACCTTCTTCCGCAGCCGGTCGGTCAGGTCGCGCACGCTCTTGCTTATCCCGATGGGGGTGATGTGGTGCTGCTGGTTGTAGGCCACCTGGATATCGCGTCGGCGCTGCGTCTCCCTGATAGCCGCGTCCATCGAGGCCGTCACCGTGTCGGCATACATGATGACCGTCCCCTCAATGTGGCGGGCCGCCCGCCCGATGGTCTGGATGAGCGCGGTTTCGGAGCGGAGGAAGCCCTCCTTGTCGGCGTCGAGGATAGCCACCAGCGAGACTTCGGGCAGGTCCAACCCCTCCCGCAGCAGGTTGATACCCACCACCACATCGTAGACCCCCAGGCGGAGGTCCCGCAAGATTTCCACCCGCTCAATCGTGTCAATGTCGGAGTGCAGATAGTGGACCTTGATACCCAGTTCCCGCAGGTAGTCGGTCAGGTTTTCGGCCATCCGCTTGGTCATCGTCGTGACCAGCACGCGCTGCCCCTTGCCCACGCGCTTGCGGATTTCGGCCACCAGGTCGTCAACCTGGCCGGTGGTGGGTCGAACCTCGATGACCGGGTCAATCAACCCCGTCGGGCGGATAATCTGCTCCACAATGCGCTGGCTGTGCTGACGCTCGTAGGGGCCGGGCGTGGCCGACACATAGATAGCCTGGTAGATACGCTGTTCCAACTCCTGGAAGCGCAGCGGGCGGTTGTCCAGCGCTGAGGGGAGGCGGAAGCCGTAGTCGACCAGCGTTCCCTTGCGCGAACGGTCGCCCTGGTACATCCCCCGCGCCTGGGGCAGGGTGATGTGGCTCTCATCCACAAAGAGCAGGAAATCATCCGGGAAGTAGTCCAGGAGCGTCCAGGGTGGCTGCCCGGCGGTGCGGCGGTCCATGTGGCGGGAGTAGTTCTCGATGCCGCTACAATAGCCGAGTTCGCCGAGCATCTCGATATCGTAGGCCGTGCGCTGCTTGAGCCGGGCCGCCTCCAGGCTCTTGCCACGACTTTCGAGGTCCTGAAGGTGGGTTTCTAGCTCCTGCTGGACATCGCGCACGGCAATGGCGAGCTTCTCGCGTGTGGTGACGAAGTGCCTGGCCGGGTAGATGTCCACGCTGGTGCGGGTCGTCAGGATATCGCCCGTGAGCGGGTCAATCTCCAGAATGCGGTCAATCTCATCGCCCCAGAACTCGACCCGCCACGCCGTCTCGCTGCTGGCGGGGAAGATGTCCAGCGTGTCCCCCCGCACGCGGAAGGTGCCGCGCTTGAAGTCTATGTCGTTGCGGTCGAACTGGATATCGAGCAACTGGCGCAGAAGCTTGTTGCGGTTGCGTACCTCCCGGGTGCGCAACCGCAACAAGCTTCTGCGC
>DAOTUF010000490.1:0-4528 GCA_034437495.1 Chloroflexaceae bacterium
CCGCCACAGTCGCACCACATAGTCTTTGCTGGTCCACGAGCCGGAGGCCGATGCCAGCACCGCCCCAGCGTGGCCTTTGCGCCCGATGGGGCGGTGCTGGCATCGGCCTCCGGCTCGTGGACCAGCAAAGACTATGTGGTGCGACTGTGGCGGGTGTGCGACGGGTCGCTGCTCCATACCCTGGAGGGGCATACCGACGTGGTGACGGGGGTGGCCTTTGCGCCCGATGGGACGGTGCTGGCGTCGGTCTCCGGTTCGCAGCTTGGCAAGGATACGACGGTGCGGCTGTGGCGGGTGCGTGACGGGTCACTGCTGCATACGCTCCCGGGGCACACGTTGAAGGCCACCTGCGTGGCGTTCTCGCCCGATGGCCGCTTGCTGGCCTCCGGTGGGAACGATGCGACCATCCGTCTGTGGGGGGTGCGGGGATGAAGGGGGGAACCGGGCAGGCCTCCGAAACGTCTCCTCATCATGATACGCACATGATTGAGATACCGGGGCTGATGTTCAGTCCGGGCTGCCTGTTTCCAGACACAACCACCACCAACACCCATCGCTGGTGGGAAGGAGAAGAACCATGAGTATGAGCATGTTCCATCAACGGACCGTATGGATGTACCTGGCGCTTATCGGCAGTCTCCTGCTTGTTTTGCTGGTCGGGGTGCTGTCCCCCCTCGGCAGCAGGGCAACCGAGGAGGATACCCCTCCTCTGCCGGGGGCCACCGTCTCGCCCACCCCTGCGCTGGCATCTTCGCCAGAGAGCGGCACCTTTTGTATCCAGGCGGGGAATGCGCTGGTCTACCTTCCACTTATCCTGCGCCCTTCGTCCTCGTCAGCGCCTTCCGAAGCTCCTCCACCCGTCGTGGTGCAGCAGTCGGTGGTGCGCGGGGAGGAGATAGCCCCCGACCGCCCCATTGCGCTGACCTTCGACCGCCCCATGGACGCGGCGTCGGTTGAGTCGGCCTTTGAACTGGTGCAACTGCCTGAAACCCCGCAGACCGATGCGGCGACTGAAGACGAAGCCGCGGCGCTCACCTCGGAGCCGGTCACTATCGAAGGCCGCTTCGGGTGGAATGAGTACCGTACGACCCTGAGCTTCGCTCCGTCCCGACTGCTCCCGCGTGGGGCCTCCTACCAGGTGGTCGTCGGGGAGAACGCCCGGTCTGCCGATGGCGTGTCATTGAAGGGACCCTACCAGTTTCGTTTTGCCACCCACGGCTATCTGAAGGTCGGGCAGGTCATCCCGGCGGATGACACCCCCGACGTGGCCCCCGATTCGCCCATGACGGTGATGTTCAACCGGCCCGTTGTGCCGCTGACGATGGTTGAGCAGCAAAACACCCTGCCGCACCCGCTCACGTTCAGCCCGGACGTGGAGGGGACGGGCACGTGGCTCAACACCTCGGTGTACGTGTTTCAGCCCTCTGAGCCGATGGAACCGGGCACGACCTACACCGTCGCCGTTGCCGACGACCTTCAGGACGCGGTGGGCAACCCGATGCAAGAACCCTATAGCTGGAGCTTCACCACCGCCCTGCCGCCCGAAGTCGAGGTGGTTTCGGTATCCCCGCGCAGCGGCTCCGACCTGGTACCCATTGAGACGACAATAGCCGTACAGTTCGACCAGCCGGTAGACCCCGCCTCGGCGCAGTCGGCTTTCCACCTCCGTTCGGTGTCAGAGGGAGGGAGCAGCGTGGCAGGCGATTTCCAGGTGAGAGAGGCGGGAACGACGCTCGTCTTTACGCCTGCGCAGCGGCTCGCATTCGACCACCGCTACACGGTTGAAGTTGCCGCGGGGGTGGAGAGCGCGTCCGGCGGCAGGCCGCTGGTTTCCAGCTACCGCGGGACGTTCACGACCGTGCCGCTGCCGCGCATTATTGGCACCGACCCTGCCGACGGGGATACGCAGGCCCCCTACTCCACCGACCTGGCCATCTTCTTCAACACGCCGATTGACCCGGACACGGTGATGCCCAACCTCCAGATGACCCCGCCCTGCTCCCCTACGCAGGTCTACACCTACTTCAGTCGGTATGACCAATCGTTCCACCTGTACTTTGACGTGCGCCCCTCCACGAGCTATACGGTCCACATCGCGCCAGACATCACCGACCCGTACGGCAACCCCACCGGGCAGACGCTCGACGTGCATTTCCGCACACAGCCACGCCCCCCCTCTGCCCATCTCATCACGCCCGGGGAGGTGGGGACCTCCAGCGCCTACAACCCGACCCGCGTGGGGGTGCGCTCGGTCAATATGGCGCAGGTGTCGCTGCGGTTGTACCAGATGGAGCCGGATAGCCTGTTTGACCGCTTCTATGGCGACCAGGTGCCCGACAACGCGGTCCTGCTCCGCGACTGGCAGGAGCCAATCACCGCGTTCCCCTATGGGGAAAACCAGGGAATGCCCATCGTGAGCCGGGTGGACCTGGCCGAAGATGGGGGAGCGCTCGAAGCGGGGGTCTACCTGCTGCTGCTGGAGCGGCCCGATTCGCCCTCATACCCGGACCGTCACCTGCTGGTGGTTTCGCCCATCAACCTGACGCTCAAGGCGGGCGAACACGACGCGCTGGTGTGGGCCAATGACCTTCAGAGCGGGCAGCCAGTACCCGACCTGACCGTGGATTTCTACGATCGGAGCAGCCGCAACCTGCTCGGCACCGCCACCACCGACGTCGAGGGTGTGGCCCGCGTGGAGATGGACCGGCCCGAGAACCGCGGGGTGATTGCCCTGGCTCGCCAACCCTTCTCTGCGGCTGACATGGACTGGAGCCGCGGGGTCAGTCCGTGGGACTTTGATCTCCCCGCAACGTCCGACCTGCCCGAGATGGCCGCCCATATCTACACCGACCGGCCCATCTACCGGCCCGACCAGACGGTCTCTTTCAAGGGGGTGCTTCGCAACGAAGACGACGCCCGCTTCAACCTGCCTGCCAGCACCGGCCCCGTCGAAGTCACCATCACGAACGCGGCCCGCGAGGAGGTTTACCGCGAAACTCTGTCCCTGACCGGTTCTGGAACGTTCCAGGGAGAGCTTGTCCTGCCTGAGAGCGCGGCGCTCGGCTCCTACTCCATCCGGGTCAACGTGGGTCAGGGCAGCGAAGACAGCCGCTCGTTCTGGTCGGGGTTTGAGGTGGCGGCCTACCGCGCACCGGAGTTCCAGGTAGAGGTCACACCGCAGGCCGACGAAATCGTTCGCGGCACCCCCCTCCGCGCCACCGTCGAAGTCGCCTACTTCTTCGGGATGCCCGTGGAGAACGCGCCGGTGGAGTGGACCGTCAGGGCCGTGGATGACCGCTTTACCCCCGCCCAGTACGGGCGCTACCAGTTTGGCAGCACCGACGACCCGTGGCACTGTTGGGAGTGCTGGTGGATGCCGGGGGTTACGCCGGAGACCATCCTGAGCGGCAGCGGCACCACTGACGGGCAGGGGCACCTGCACATCGACCTGCCCGCCGACCTGAAAGACCGCCAGGGGGACCCCATCAGCGACAGCGTACGCCTGACCATCGAGGCCACCGTGACAGGCCGCGACAACCAGGTGGTGAGCAACCGCAGCGATGTGGTGGTCCACAGCGGCGCGGTCTATGTCGGGCTGGCGGCCCAGAACTCCTTTGGCAAGGCGGGCGAGGTGCAAGCCATCGACATGATAGCGCTGGACACCGAGGAGCAGCCACAGGCAGGCCAGTCTATCGAGGTGGAGGTCTTCCGCCTCACCTGGGAGAACACCTACCACGAAGATACCTTCCAGTGGGAGTGGGAAGAGCAAGAGACCCTGGTTCACCAGCAGACCGTCACGACAGACCAGCACGGGCAGGCGGTGGTGTCGTTCACCCCGCCGGAGGGCGGCTCCTACCGCGTGGTGGCGCACGCGCAGGACGGGGAGGGCCACCGCGTCCGCTCATCGCTCTTCCTGTGGGTCGCCGGTGAGGGCTATGTCTCGTGGCGGCGCGACAACAACGACCGTATCACCCTGATAGCCGACAAGGTGAGCTACCCCGTGGGGGAGACGGCGGAGATACTCATCCCGTCGCCTTTCCAGTCCTCCCACTGGGCGCTGATAACCGTCGAGCGCGGGGGCATCCTCTCCCATGAGGTACATAAGATGGAGGGGAATAGCATGGTCTACCGCCTGCCGCTCACCGCAGAGCACCCGCCCAACGTGTTCGTGTCGGTGGTGCTGTTCAACCCGCCATCGGTCTATGGCAGCGGCCCCTCGGTGCCTGCCGACTACAAGGTGGGTATCCTGCCGCTGGAGGTCGAGCCAGACCCGCAAACACTGCGCGTCAGCATCACGCCGGACGTGGAGCAGGCCGAACCCGGCGAGGAAGTCAGCTTCACCGTGGAAGTGACAGACCAGGAAGGGCAGCCGGTCGCCGCCGAACTGTCGCTCGACCTGGTAGACAAGGCGGTGCTGAGCCTGATGCCGCGGGTGCCCAATGCCATCCTGAAGGCGTTCTATGACAAACGGCCACTGGGCATCTTCACCGCGAGCGGCCTGGCTATCTCCGCCGACCGGCTGGTGCAA
>DAOTUF010000491.1:0-8825 GCA_034437495.1 Chloroflexaceae bacterium
CCGGGCGCATCCGCGACTACTGGGAGCAGAACGGGGGATTGACAGTCTTTGGCTACCCCATTACGCCGCAGCAGACGGAGACCGTTGAGGGGTAGGCGCTGCCGGTGCAGTGGTTCGAGCGCGACCGACTGGAAGACCACGGTGGGCAGGGTGTGATGGCGGGCCGCCTCGGCGCGGATGTGCTGGAGCGCCGCGGCACGCCCTGGGAAAGCTACCCGAAGGCAAGCAGTGCAGCAGTGGGGTGCCATCTGTTTGCCGAAACCGGCCACAGCGTGTGTGAGCCATTCTTGAGCTACTGGCAGCAGCAGGGTGGGTTGGAGCGCTTTGGCTACCCGCTCACGGAGGCGATGGAGGAAACCATCGGGGGGTGGACCGGGACGGTGCAGTATTTCGAGCGCCGCCGGATGGAGCAGCACCCGGAGAACGCGCCGCCGTTCAACATTCAGCTTGGGTTGCTAGGGCGCGAGGTACGCGGGGCGGAGTAGGCGGCACTAAATAGGGGCAACGGAGGGGAGACCTGGAGGGGATATCCTCCTTCAGGTCTCCCCAGGTACCCGCTATGAGCCAGACCAGTTTTTCCAGTCCCATCATGTGGGTAACTGTTCATACCAATTTGCCTCAAGATTGCCTTGAATCATGCCGTCGAGTATGGCTACCTGGTACGCAATCCTGCCGAGAAAGTCAAGGTTCGGGTTGAACAGCATGAGTGTACGGTGCTGACCCCCGACCAGGCACAGCAGTTCCTCAAGGCCGCCGAGGGACCCCGTCTGTACGCGCTGTATCGCACGGCCATCTACCTGGGCCTGCGCCAGGGCGAGTTGATCCCCGGATTTGCAGCGTGCTGTTCCCTGGTATATAATGAGGGTCCCAGATACCACCCTGTGCCGTACACTCGAACCCGACGCGGTATCTGCTTGCAAAGGGCATTCATGCACTCCAGCAGGAGGGCATATCATCAGCAGCTATGGCCCACCTGTTTAGCCCGATTACCATTGCCCGTACAAAGCTGCCCAATCGTATTGTTCTGTCCCCGCTCCCCGGCGGATATGCGGCCCTGGATGGGTTTGTTGATGATGCGCTGATTGACTATTACGCTCGCTTTGCCCGCGGCGGGGTTGGTCTCATCCTCACCGAGCCGGTGCGCGTGGTGCCTCCCGTGCCGGAGGAAACCCGCGCCCATATCGGTCTCTATGCCGATGCCTTTGTGCCACAGCTCCGACGGATGGTGCAGGTCGTCCACGAGCACCCGACGCGCATCTTTGCCCTCCTCGATGCGCCCGCTGCCTATGCCCGCTCTGAGCCGTCTGCGCTCCGCACCCTTGCCGAGCAGTTCATCCTGGCAGCGTGGCGGGCGATGGCGGCAGGGTTCGACGGTATCATGCTGTCGGCAGCAGATGGTGGTGCATTGCATGCGCTGGTTTCTCCGCTGCACAACCGTCGCTATGATGCCTATGGCAAGACCCTCGATGGTCGGCTCCTCTTGCCCCTGGTCATCATTGAGAGCATTCGGCGCTGGCTCCGGCTCCGCCTGGCCATCGGGTTCCGCCTGGTCGCCGACGAGTTGACGGCAGGGGGCATGACGTTGCAAGATGCGCGGATGGTGGCCAGCCGGGTGGTGGGAGCCGGAGTCCACCTGCTTGACGTGGTGGCCGACCTGGAGAACCAGAGCCATGTGGCGCGGTTTCCGGGGTGGTGCGTGCCCCTGGCCAACGGCATCAAGCGGGTGCTGCCCGATGTGCCGGTGATTGGCTCCGGCCTCCTGGGGGAGCCGTACCTTGCCGACAGCGTGGTGCGGGATGGGAGCATTGACCTGGTAATGATCGGGCATACGCTGCTGCACAACCCCGAATGGCCCCGTCTGGCGCGGTCTTTCCTGCTGCCAGAGGGGGGGTGAGGGGTGGGCGCACGTCCGTCAGCAGGACGGGACTTCCGGGTCTTCCATCCGCCTCCAGATGATACCAGGGACCAGACCATCAGGAACCGGTCCTGCATCTTCCTGAAGATAATGATACCACATGCATCCCATCAGTGGCGCTTCTGCGCACCTTCTGCTATCATGCTCCTATGATGAACCATCCGATATCTTCGTCCCCTCCCTCGCCGCCCCCCCCCGCGAGCCTGCCCACGGAGAAGGCGGGGATGGGGGGATTGGCCAGGAATGAGCGCTTTACCTTCATAGCCGTGCTAGTCCTGACCCTCCTGGCTCTGGGGTTGCGGCTCGCCAGACTGTCCACCCACGGCTACTGGGACGACGAGATTGTCACGAGCATCGCGGCGCAGCCTCCTGTAGGCACCATTTTCCAGTCATCAACGGCGTACAGTCCCCACCACCTCCCGCTCTACTACATCCTGGTCCATTTCTGGATGGGGTTGGGGGATGGGTTGGTCATGCTCCGTCTCCCCTCGGTGCTCATCGGAACGGCGTGTGTGCCGCTGCTCTACCTGCTCGGGCGCGAACTGCTCCCCGCGCCGGCCCCGCTCATCGCGGCGGCCCTGCTCGCGATATCGCCCAACCAGGTCGTCCACAGCCAGCAGGCGCGGATGTATCCCCTGCTGACACTCGTCGTCATCATGTCTGCGCTCCTGTTCCTCCATGCCTGGCGAAAGGGGGGGTGGCTCCGCTGGCTCTGGTTTGGCCTCAGCGTGGTGGTCGGGTTCTACACCCACGTCTACGCGCCCTTTTCGCTGCTGGCGTTCCCGGTGTGGGCATTCCTCGATGCATTGCAGCACCGGCGCTTCGAAGTGTCCCGCTGGCTCGGTCTCATCACCACAGAGGCCCTTGGCCTGGTGGCATTCTTCCCGATGGTGCCGAAGATGGCAGGCACCGTTTCCTTTACAAAGCAGCAGTTCTGGATTGCCTCAAATACCCCCTTCGACTGGATGCCCGCCCTGGTCGAAAATACCACCGGGGCCACTGCCATCATCCGGGCCTATCGGGACCACCCGGGGTTTGACCTCTTCTTTTTGCCTGGTCTGGGGAGCACGGTGGTCGGAGCAGTGGCGGTCTTGCTCACGCTCTGGTACAGCGTGCGCGAGGCCCGCCGAAACCCTACCGAACGTCCGACCTGGCTGCTGCTGCATGCGCTCCTCTGGACGCCGGTGGTCGTGGCGACGGTCATCTCCCTGACCATCAAGCCCATTCTGGTGAGCCGCTACCTGATAGGTATCTCGCCGCCGCTCCTGCTGCTGATGGCGTGGATGGTGGTGCGGTTCTGGCACATGCGGGTGGTGCAGATGATGACCGTACTCTTTGCCGCCAGTGTGGGGGTAAGCCTCTCCTTTGCCTACCCCGACGCGCCGCGGCCCAATGAGCGGGTGATGCTCGTCACCTCCCTGATGGAGCAGCAAGAGCCGGGCGACGCGATTGCCTATGGTCACTGGCACCTGCTCGATACGACGGTCCGCTTCTACCCCGCTGCCGAAGATGTCTACATCCTGCCCGGGCCAGCGCGAGATGTCTCATTCTGGTCAAGGCGCGTTGCGTATATGGGATGGAAAACGCCCGACCATGTGCAGCCGGTGTCCGAGTTTGCGCCGCGCTACCGCCGTGTCTGGCTGGCCCTGAACATCTATGACTACGACTTTGCCTATCACCAGCGGGTGTACCAGGGCTGGCTTGAAACGCATGGCCGTCTGGTCGAGCGAACAACGTTTGAGGAGGGAACAACGGTGTTCCTGTATGAGGTGGGGGGAGCGACAGAGGATGTTGAATCGTTGCCGTCTACCGCACATTTCCCCGTATCTCGCGGGAACGTTCGACAAACCAGTCCGACACATTACGGTAGCGGTCCTCCGTGCCAACGAGCAGAAGACTCCGCGCCGACCCCGGCACCTCAAACCCTATCCCCCCCACGTCATCACTGGCCGCAAAGGTGTAGAGCGGTTGGTAGAGCGTGATACTGGGAACCAGTTCGACCCACCGTTCCTGGAAGCTGGTGTAGATATGGCGGCGCGTCACCGGGTCAAGCTCCGTCCGTCCTTCAACGAGCATCCTATCAAGAAACTCATCGCGCACACCCGCATAGTTCAGGCCGCCTTCAGCCTGACTGGAATGCCACAGTTCGAATACATCGGGGTCCGCCCCAAGCCGCGCCCAGGCGTGAATAGCCAGCACAAAATCATGGGACCGGAGGCGCTGATACAGCATCGCACTATCGAGCGACTGCACCTCAACCGCCACCCCGATATTTGCCCACTGCCGAGCCACCTCTTGCGCAACCGCCAGACGCAGCGGGTCGCGGTCGGTCAGCAAAGGCAGCACGAGCGGCTCACCACCGCGCACGCGAGGTTCCCCGTCACCTGCCTCGTAGCCCAGGCGGTCGAAGAGCAGCGCTGCTGCGGTCGGGTCAGCGGGATACCACGGAACGGTCGGGTCTCCCTCCGGGGCCAGCCATCCTGGTATGATGGGCGTATCGAGACGGACGGCCAGACCAGGCAGGACCCGTTCAATCAGCGCGTCTTTGTCGAGGCCATAGGCCAGGGCTTGCCGCATTTCCAGGGTGTCCAGGGGGGAGTGGCGCACGTTGAACGTGAGCACCGTATAGGCATCCAGGGGCATCGCTATCCGTCTGAAGGTTCGCGGCAGATTGACCTGGTTGAACTCACGCGAGGCCGGCATCCCCAGAGCATGCGCCTCGTGGCGGGTGAGCAGGGAGAAAGCCGCCTGGGGAGTGTCGATAAAACGCAGGTCCAACTGCTGGATAAAGGGCGCACCATCGAAATAATCCGCATTGGCTTCGAGGAGCGCATGGTCGGGGGTCAACTCGACCAGCCGGTAGGGCCCCGTCCCCACGGGCTGACGCGCAAAAAAGGAATCGGACCACGCTTCGATGGCGACCCCGGAGAGTAGATGAGCGGGCATCACCGGCACCCGGGCAGCATCGAGGAAGGGGGCATAGGGCGAGGTAAGCGTACAGCGGATGGTGTAGGCATCGATGCGATCAATCACCACCTCACGCCAAAGGTTTGCCAGGGCCGGGTCGCCCCCGAACCGCGCATCCTGAATGGTGTTCAGGGTAAAGATAACGTCATCGGCATCGAAGGGTTCCCCGTCGTGCCAGGTCACATCACGGCGCAACCGAAAGAGATAGACTTCGCCCCCCTGCTCCACCTCAATGTGTTCGGCCAGAGCCGGCACCGGCAGTCCGTCGGGTCCGGACCGCGTGAGACCCTCGAACACCAGGGACCCCAGGTCGCGCCCTACCGGGTCGGCAAGCGGGTCGTTGAGCAAGGGGATAATCTGCGTGGGAGCACCAGGGAGAGCCTCAATATAGGTTCCTCCGGCGCGAGGACGGGAAACGGTGGTCGAAAGGGCCAGGCTGCCCAGAAGCATCACAATGAGTGCGGAACTGCACGCCGCGATAATCAGTTGCCAGCGAATACGTCGAGCCATCGGTTAGAAAATCGGCAGGCTATTGACCAGAGCCAGCAGCAAAAAGGCCACCACCACCCCCACCGTCGTCTGATGGAGCGTCTTTTCCAGACCGCGCCGCGTGTGGTGAATGGAAGAACCCTGCCCGGACATCCCCGGCGACTTTGCCTGGACAATAACCAGGACAATCAGCAGGACACTCAAAATAACCTGGGCAACATTGAGCGCAACTTGCATTGAATGGTTTCTCCTCTTCATTTCAATATCAGGACCAGATGGTATGGTCCTGATGGTTTGATTGTGGTATGGTAGCACACAAGAACAAAACAAGCAACAGACCAGCACCGGGGCACTGACCCGGCCCGGGTCCTACAAACATCCAGGAACCCGACCCGGAAATTTGTGCAGAATAACCAGTGCGATGGTCGGAGCCGAAGGACTATACTAGGGGAAATGGTGAAGAAGCCAGGGGCGCAACAGACACGGGGAACTACCTGATGACCGAAGCACGTATTCTCATTGCCGAGCCAGACCCGATCCTTCGGGCAACCTTGCGCGGGGTGCTCGAAAACCAGGGCTATCTCGTGGTCGGGGAAACCGGCGATGGGGGGAGCACCGTGACCATGGCGCGGCACCTTCGGCCCGACCTGGTGTTGAGCGATGTAGATATGCCCCATACCAACGGGATAGAGCTATCACGGATAATCCACCAGGAGGGGTTGGCTCCCGTCGTGCTGACCACCTCGCAGCCAACCCGCGACCTGACGGTCCGGGCGAGCCAGGCCGGGGTGCTTGGTTTCCTGGTCAAGCCGGTGCAGGAAAGCGAACTCATGCCCGTGATTGAGGTCGTCCGTGCCCGCTGGCATGAATACCGCTCCCGCACCCTCGAACTCGGTCGTTTGAAAGAGCAGCTTGAGACCCGAACGGTGATTGAACGGGCCAAGGGCCACCTGATGGACACGCACGGCCTGCGCGAGGCCGAAGCCTTTCGCAAAATCCAGAAACTTGCGATGAACCACCGCCGGACGATGAAAGAAGTTGCCCAGGCTATCTTGCTGGCGCAGCAATTGAACCATTGAGCAGCAAAGCAAAGTAACCGCATCCTCCTCCTGATCCTTGCCATCCTTAGCCTTCCTCTTCCTTATCTTTCTTTGCCTGCTTTGCCTGCTCCCTTTCCCCGCCATCCTCCTCGCCTTTCCCTCCGCCCGTCCCCCGACGGTGTCTTTCCCCTGCCCCACCGGGTTCTTATTCCTGGTGGGGCAGGACCTCGCAGAGTTGCAAGACCAACCGCAGGTGTGGTAGTATGAGCGCGTTCGAGAGAAGGGGAATGGTTCTCTTTAATTCCATGACAGAGAAGAAAGGAAGAAGTGGTATGCGGACCTACCAGGCTATCATCATCTCAGGTCTTCTTTCAGTCCTTGTGCTCACTGCCTGTATCGTGACCGAGGCCCCGAACGAAAGGGAAGCGGAGCCGCAAGCAACCGAGGAGCAGGTGAGGGAGATTGGGCAGGAGGTGGCCGGAACGCTTGGAAAAGAACTGCTCCAGAAGGTCAAGACGGCAATGGAAGAACAGGGGCCGGTGGATGCGCTCGAATTTTGCTCTACCCGCGCCCAGACCTTCACGAACGAAATTGATGCGCGATTTGGTGAGGGTATCAGCATCAAACGAACCAGTTTTCAATATCGCAACCCCGAGAATGCCCCGGATACCCACGAAGAAGAGGCCCTGCGCTATTTTCTGGACACCCTGGAAGAAGAACAACCCCTCCCGGATGATTACATCCAGGAGGTGAGTGATACCGAATACCGCTACTACAAGCCGCTGCGAATGGGCAAGGACTGCCTGATATGCCACGGCGACCCGGATGACTTTAGCCCGGCGCTCAAGGAAAACCTGGAGCAGCATTATCCGGACGACAAAGCCACCGGCTACGAAGAGGGCGACTTCCGCGGCGTTATCCGCGTATCCGTCTCACCTTCTGAGTTGGAATAGCGGCAGGGTGCCCGATGTCGTGGCGTAGAGTGGCCCAAAGCAAGGAGCACGCATAATCACGGTAACATCGTCCCGGCCCCCTGTCAGGTGATGCCGCACAGGGGGCTTTGCTGTGCTTGCCGTTCTGTACCATCCCTTATCGTCGGTCCAGATAGGTTCCAACCAGCGTCTCAAACTGTTTCCCCTGACCGCCAGGGATGGCAGACCGGGGGATAGCAAGGATGGTTCCACCCCGCAGCGTGAGCACGTAGCACCCGCCCATCACTTTGAGGTTGGCGATATCCTTCCAGTTCAGGTGGCTCTGACCGCGGGGTGTGCGGATGGCCACCCCCGCGCTGGTAAATTCGTAGCGCGTTGGCAGAAAAAAGGGCTGGTCCTCTTTCCGGCTGGTCCGCCAGATGTCCACCACCCCCACCAGGAGGTAGAGCAAGAAGGGCGGCCAGACAATGAGCAAGAAGATATAGCGGTCGGTATAGATGGCGTAGGCCGTGACCAGCGAACAGGTGAAGCTGTAGAAGTAGAAGCTGGTCCGAAAGAGGTGGCGGAGCAAGGAGAGCCGGATAAACTGCTCCCGCGTCAGGGTTGCGTCAACGGTCATAGTCATAGCAGTCATAGCAATGATTCCTCATCGTCAATCAGAAGAAACAGATACTCTATGGTTGATGGTTGATGGTTGATGGTTGAATGAATGCCTGGAGTCTACCATAGTTTGGGAACGGGCGAGACGCAGGGAGAAGGCAGAGAAGAGACCGGGGACAGGCAGGAGGGAGGGAGCGGGAAAAGGCACGACGGTGGCATTTGACGGCCCCCCGGGTTCCTGCTATGATGAACGTATGTCTGAACAGGGGAACCTGCCGCGAACGGCGCTCTTACCTTTCGCATGCCTGCATGCCCTGATAGCCCGCGGTGTCCCTGCCCCGGCTCCTTCTGCTCAACGACCCATCACAGAACCAGACGAACCGAATCAAAACCGAATCGGAATCGAAATCGAAATCGAAGCGAGAACCGAACGAAACCACGCACCATGTCCAGAGATACGATTATCATCAAGGGAGCACGCGAACACAACCTCAAAGGGATTGATGTTGAGATACCCCGCGACCAACTCGTCGTGCTCACGGGCGTTTCCGGGTCGGGCAAGAGTTCGCTGGCATTCGACACGCTCTATGCCGAAGGGCAGCGGCGCTATGTCGAAAGCCTCTCCTCCTATGCGCGGCAGTTTCTCGGGCAGATGGAGAAACCCCACGTTGACTTCATTGAGGGGCTGTCCCCCTCCATTGCGATTGAACAGAAGAGCGCCAGCAAGAACCCCCGCAGCACCGTCGGAACGGTCACGGAGATTTACGACTATCTGCGCCTGCTCTTTGCGCGAATCGGAACGGCCCACTGCCCGGTGTGCGGGAACGAGGTGGGGGCCCAGACTGCCGAACAGATGGTAGACCGTGTGCTAGGTTTCCCCAC
>DAOTUF010000492.1:0-5502 GCA_034437495.1 Chloroflexaceae bacterium
GCGAGAGGGCCTGGGGCTGGCAACGCACCCCAGGGTCTCGTGACCTCCCTATCGGCTGCCCTTGCGGGCGAACTGGTCAACGTCGGCTTGCGCTTCACAAGCCCCCCGCTTCAGCGGGTGGTCGTTGACCCATGGGCCTCGCGGCGACCGGAGCACATAGGGCACCGGGGTGCTGGACCCTCTGACATGAACCAGTCCGGTTGTCTGCCAGTGTCGTCTTATGCAAAAATGCAAGGGCAATTATAATAGATTTTTGCCTCGGAGTCACCGGGTGCGGGCCATGGGGAGGGGGAAGCGGGAGCCACCCTCCGAAGGGAGGGGAGTATGTGGGAAGGGGACGGAGACCATCACTGCGCCCCAACCGGCACCCACATCACCGCGTCTGCCCATACTCCCCTCCCCGCTGCACCAGCCAGCGAACTGACCCGGACCAGGGGACGGTCTGCGGGGTCAAACGCATAGGTTCCCAGGTCGGCCCAGCTATTTGCCAGCGTCTCACTATCCACCGTGACCGTGGTTTCTCCTTCGTGAGAACGAATGTGATACGATACCTCCCGCGAGTCCTCAAGGCCATTCATCGCAAAGGGGATATAGGCCAGCACGCGGTAGGTCCCCGCCCGCGGCAGCACCGGCTGCCAGACCGCCACCGCCGGGGATTGCAGAGGCCGTACCTGCCAGGGTTCATATGCCGATGCAGCCCGCACCGTGGCGGTATACATTGCCGTGCCCCCGTAGCCCAGGGGGACCTCGGGCCACGCCCCCGCCACCGCGAAGCCGGGCGAAGAAGCATCCACCACCACGGCCCCCGCGGGAGGGTCGCCACAGGGGGTGGGCATATCGGCCCACAGCCAGACGCTCACCTGCCCGGCGGGGTTGGCGGTCCACGGGTCGGGGGACAACCCGCACCAGCCATAGGGGTCAACATCTCGCCCGAGGTATTGAACCTGAAAATGGAGGTGGGGACCGATGGCGCACCCGCTTGCGCCGGCCACCCCGAGCACCGTGCCAGCAGCTACTTCCTCCCCCCGCTCAACCTCAATCGTATGCAGGTGCCAGTAGAGCGTACGATACCCATTCGCAT
Source organism: Chloroflexaceae bacterium (assembly GCA_034437495.1). Taxonomy (GTDB): domain Bacteria; phylum Chloroflexota; class Chloroflexia; order Chloroflexales; family Chloroflexaceae; genus JAAUSY01. The sequence continues at coordinate 1,082 of DAOTUF010000492.1, forward strand.
GGTCCAGGATGACGGCCCGCGCTGGCTCGGCACACCCGTCATTGGAGTTGCCCGCAAACACGACCGTCCCCGCTGCCGCAGCCAGCACCCGGTCGGGAGGCTGCATCGCATAGTCCCACCCCGTATGCCCATCATAGGAAAGGGTCGGGTCGGCCTGCCCCCAGAACGAATGCGTCGTGCCATTCTCGTGCAGCAGGGGGGTTTCGTGGTCGAAAAAGGAGGTGACGCGGAATGGACGCTCCATCGGGCGGGTGAGGAATGGGGACGATGGACGTGGCCAGTCGGTGGGGGGCGTGCGCGGGTCTCCAAACAGGTGCGTATAGGTCTGCCGAAATGTTTCGAGCTTTGACGGCAGGTGGTCGGGGGTGGTGGTCGGAGCCAGCACCCGCGAGAGCACATAGCGCGAGAGGCTGATGGTGGGCGAAACGGCCCGCTGCGTCCCGTCGGCAAACACCAGCGACGGGAGGGGCGCGGCAGGAGCGCGAACCGCGTAGTCGCGCAGCGCCAACCGCATCTCAAGGGCGGCCCACCGTACCTGCCCATACACCCCCCGCCGATGCTTCTCTTCGAAGCCCATAGCCAGTGCCATTTGTTCCGCCGAAGGGTTCGCCGTCGAGAGCAGGTGGCTCTGCTGCTCCAGCAAGGCCAGCACCAGGCGGGGATTCAGGCTGTAGAGGCTCGACAGGCATACCAGCACGTCCGCAAAGGTGTGCGAACGTCTGCCAACCTGAAAGCGCATCTCCTTGAGCGGTCCGGGGGAGGCGTCTAGAAAATGCTGAATCTGGGGTTGGTAGAAATCCGGCTCGTAGCTCAGCCGCCGTGGGTCAAAGAAAGCATCCCCATCCCCATCCACCGGGGACGCTCCCACCCCGTTCCCACCGCCCGAGAGCGTCGCAGCTACCCCAACCAGGAGGGCGAGAGCCGCCATGAAGAGATGGACGACCCTCGGACCCCTCCTCCGCTTCCGAACTCCATCGTGCAGTTTCATCGTCCTCCCGAACCCGAACCGTGAAATCAGAAAGCCTCCGTTCCTGGCAAGACCCGACCATGGGACATCATACCAGGAACAGAGGCTTCTTACAAAGATAGCCCATAACCCATACGGGCTTTCTCTGCTTCAGCCGCTTGAGATGGCTTTGCATACTTGTTCCAAATATAGTATCATCACCCCACCGGGACGATACAATCGGCCTCGTGCTCAAGCCATCGAAGGCGCTCCGGGTTCTAGGTCCTGAACAGGGTGCGCACCCGGGCAATCCCCTTCTGAAGCAAGCGCTGCATCTCGCCCACATTTTCCCGCACCTGGGTGCGAGCGTCTGGCGCGTGGCTGCCCTCATCTGGCACGAGGACCCACAGCAGGAAATACAGCACAATACCAAAGCCCTGAAACAGGCTGAGCACGACAAACCCCAGACGGACCAGCAGCGGGTCAACGCGCAGATAGGAGGCCAACCCGCCCGAGACCCCGGCGATGAGCCGCTCCTGCTGGCTGCGCACGATACGCCTGCCTGATTGCGGGGTCTCGCTCTTTCGGATGGTTGGTTCTTCCTGCGTCAGCTTCTCTGTCTCCATGGTTCTTATTCTTCCTTTCTCATCTCACCAATGCTCAACAAAACAAAATGATACGATATTCCAAACTCTCCCGACGGAGATGTTTCGCCTTCTGTCACCTTCTCCGCAGCTCTCCCCTCTCTGTATGGGAGGATACTCGCTCACTACGACGTTCCCCCACCGGGGAAAGTTGCACCGGACCCGGTGGCAATGGTCGCGGTGCTCATCTTTTCTTTGGCACACAACTTGCAGGAACAATAGACAATGAAGTAGACAGAGATAGCAATAAGGAGACACCTTATGTCTGTTGGACGTGTTGTTGAAATTAGCGCCATCTCACTGCACACCGCTCATTTCCTCTTCTCCTTTTCTCATTTTTGCCCGCTTCCGCCTGCCTGTGTGGGCACCGTCACTCCGGGTCATGCCGGTCGATGACACGGACGCCTTTGTCATAGGTGAAGTAGTTATAGGCCCAGTTGATGAGCACAATAGCCCGGTTGCGGAATCCCACCAGTTCCACGAGGTGGACCAGCAGCCAGGCTAGCCAGGCAATCAGCCCGGTCAGGCGAATACCAAATGCCTCTACCACGGCGGCGCGGCGTCCGATAGTGGCCATTTGCCCGCGGTCCAGGTAGATGAAATGGTGCATGGGTTGCTGGCGCACCCGGGCCAGCAGGTTGCGTGCGGCCTGCTGCCCCTGCTGGATGGCTACCGGAGCCAGCATCGGGTAGGGTTGGTGCTCTTCCTGATATCCTTCCAGGTGGGCCATATCCCCGATGACAAAGACCTCCGGGCGTTCGGGCAGGTGCAGGGTAGACGTGACCCGCACCCGGGAACCTCTGGCCAGGGGCACATCGAGCGCATCGGTCAGACTGGCCCCCCGCACCCCTGCCGTCCAGATAATCGTGTGCGTTGCGATGGTGCTTCCATCTTTGAATGTGACCCGGGTCGGGTCGGCGTCGGTCGCCAGCGTGTTGAGATGGATATCTACCCCCATCGCCTCCAGGCGGCGGTGTGCGTCCTGCGCGAGGGGTTCGGCAAAGGTGGGCAGCAGCCGGCCCTGCCCTTCTACCAGCACGATACGTGCGTCGGCTAGTTCCAGTTCGGGAAAGTCCTTGTACAACACGTTGCGGAGCAGTTCGGCCAGCGTGCCTGCCAGTTCTACGCCGGTCGGCCCGCCGCCAACCAGCACAAAGGTCAGCAGCGCTTTCCGCCGCTCGGGACCGGGTTCATACACGGCCTGCTCGAAACATCTCAGGATATGGTTTCGCAATTGACGGGCCTCATTGATGTCTTTGAGCGCGTAGGTGTGCTGTGCCAGGGCCTCGCTCCCGAAGTAGTGGCTGGTGCTCCCGGCGGCCAGAATGAGGTACGTATAAGATTCGGCCCCGTAGTCTGTCTGGACTATCCGTTGTTCAAAGTCCACGCTCTGGACGGTCGCCATCCGAAAGGCAACGGTCGGGTGCTTGCGGAAGATGGCCCGCACCGGGTAGGTGACGGATTCGGGTTCGAGACCAGCCGTCGCAACCTGGTAGAGCAGCGGCCAGAAACCGTGGTAATTGTTGCGGTCGAGCACCAGAACGTCTACTTCGCTGTTTGCCAGGGTTCTGGCGGCGCTCAGCCCCCCAAATCCAGCCCCCACAATCACCACCCGCGGACGGGCCACAGCACGTGCGGCCTGCTGCTCGGGGGAGGATGTGGGGGTGAGGGACTGGAAGTCTGGCAGGGTCGTCGGGCGGTCCTGGTCCTGCATCACGGGTCTTTCTGGAGCCATCGCGCTCCCTCCTCTGTCTTTTCCTTACGTCGCCCGGATGACCCGCTGGTGGGCCACCCCCTTCAGCGCCGTGATAACGGTCTCTTCGAGGGAGTGTTCCGTCGGCACCGCCTGGAAGTATGGCGAATCGATTTCCTCTTTTTCGGGTGGTTCATAGGCGCTGATGATTTTGTCAAACTCCTCAAGACGAGCGTCCGAGCCATAGGCGGCGTGTGGCTCGCGGTTGGTGAGCCGCTGCTTGATGGTCGCTTCGGATGCCTGAACCTCCAGGAAGGAACAGATGGCTCCCGCTCGTTCAAGCTGTTCCCGCATCCGCTCTCGTCCACCCCTCTGGCTGAAGGTAGCATCGAGAATGAGCGGTTCGCCGGCCCGGATATGCTGGCGGGCCCGCTGGAGCAGCGCCGCATAGACCTGCTCCCGGGCCGCCGGATGGTAGAGCTGGTCGCGCATTTCGTCGGGCACGCGCTTATCCGTTGGGATGCCCGCCATCTCCTTGCGCACCATATCCGAGGCATAGATAGCCCACCCCAGTTCGCGGGCCAGTTCGTGCGCCAGTGTGCTCTTGCCGCTCCCGATGCGTCCCATCACGAGCAGGACGGTGGGGGTTGACCCGGTCGTCGCGTAGTTGAGTGCCAGACGGAAGTAGCGCTGCGCCTGGTGGCGGCTCTCCTGCCGCTCTTCTTCTGCAACCCGGGGCGCATTGCTGCGCATCGTCTCCACCTTCCCCCGCACATAGGCGCGGTAGCATTGGTAGAAGTCTATCAGGCGGAACATATCGGGGTCCTCAAGCAGGTGCGCTGCCTGGTTGACAAACGCCTGAGACAGGTCGGTGTGTCCGCTGTAGTCCAGGTCCATCGCCAGGAACGCCACATCGTTGGCGACGTCAATCGAGCGCAGCCGGTCATTGAACTCAATACAATCGTAGATGCAAATACCCTGCGGCCCGAAATGAATGTGGTCCAGGTGGAGGTCTCCATGGCAGTCCAGGATGCGTTGCTGCTGGATACGGCGCTCGAAGAGCGGGCGATGGTGGGAGTAGAAGCCATTGGTATAGGCGCGGATGGCTTCAAAAGCGGGGCGTGTCAGCACCTCCCCC
>DAOTUF010000493.1:0-2758 GCA_034437495.1 Chloroflexaceae bacterium
GCGAGAGGGCCTGGGGCTGGCAACGCACCCCAGGGTCTCGTGACCTCCCTATCGGCTGCCCTTGCGGGCGAACTGGTCAACGTCGGCTTGCGCTTCACAAGCCCCCCGCTTCAGCGGGTGGTCGTTGACACCAGTAACGAGTGATGGCTGTCCTGTAGGGACGAGCAGGGGCGCTACTCCCGCTCCTCCTCGCGCTCACCATGCGATAGACCTTCTCCGTCGCTGGTGGAGCGCTTCCCTCTTTTCTTCCCCCCATGCACGGTCCACACCAGCGCTCCTCCCGTGATTATGCCATGCACGATGCCAGGGCCGAGCACAACCCCTCCCATAGCGATGACCATGCCGGTGCGCGAGGCTCCGACCGATCCCATGATATCGATAGTCGTATCAAACACCAGGCCCGCGACTGCTCCGCCAATCGCATACCCCAGAAGGTTCGCGACCACCCACCAACCGCCTCTGCGAAAGTGATGGGAGAGTATCATCCCCTGGGCCAACCCGACCATGGCTCCGATGGTCGCCCAACCAGCGACCCACCCGGTCAACCCATCCACGCTATCCTGAAGGGTCCAGCCGGCTTCCCAGGCAATGGCCCAGGCGACGGTGCTCGCCAGCAACCACCAGCGCTCCCGCGGAAAAAACCCTCGGAGCACGAGCCACTGAGCAAATCCCGTGGTGGTCCCAACGATAATGCCCCCCACAAAATTGGTCATAAATATCATGGGGGTTGTCGAGAGGGGACCACTCATCAGGCGGCCCAGAAGCAACCCGATGCCAATGCCCAGACCACAGGCCCATACCCACAGGAGCCATACAAACCCCCAGTCCTGCCATGTTGTGCGCGGCAGGGCCGCGGCGCGTGGTGATACCGTCTCTGATGTCATGATGTTCCTGCTCCTCCCTTCCGAATCCCAGGGTCCCAATTTTAGATCATGAGGGTCAGAATGAACAAACTATCTTGCCTCGATTGTACCACACATAGACAATCCTCCTTCAATGCGGTACAATGGCGGTGATGCCTGGAGGGTCTGGAGCTATGTGGCAGGGGAACAAGAGAAAGGAGCCATGTTGAGATGAAACCGCCCCGCAAGAAGAAATCGAAGCGGATGGAGCAACCGCTCACGCTGCTTCCCACCCTGAAGATGAAGCTGATAACGGCGAAGGACTTTGGCGAAGTGTTCGACTTTTTCTTTGACTATTTTGGAGAAAACGAACACTTCATGAAACTGGGGCATGCTGGTCGCCACGAACTGCTTGAGCAGGTGCTTGTTCATAGTGCGAAACAGGTGTTGCGGAGCAACGTGATTGTGATGAAAAACGCATTCGTTATCCTGTTGCCTGAGCAACAGTTCGTCCACGGGGCCGGGCAGTTCAACAATTACCTGGCCAACTTCTTCTATTTCGAGGATATTGACGCCGGCATGCTTGCCCTGGCCCGTATGCCCTTCACAGACGAAACGCAATTGATTCGCTTCTCGTGCCAGCAACTTGGGCAAACTCCACCCCGCCCCAACTGAGCCACTCCTTCAATGCCGAAGGCGGGAAGCCTCGCGCGAAGAGCCGGTGTCCCTATCCACTGCTCCACACAGTGGAAGCCACAACCGCAAAAGGGGGGGACTCCTTTTGTCTGCCTTGAAACCTCACCCTGACCAGTTGAGGGTCCGGCCCGGGCCCTGTTTCCTGTTCCGCCTGTAACCGTCATCTCACCCTGATGTCAGTGGTACTTCATTCCCAATACCGCTCTGCAACGGTATCATACGAGCAACAAAACCACTCGGGCCATCGTTCAATGATGGCACCACTTCAACAGGTGACGAGCAAGATCAAGATAGGGAGGGACAGGGAATGAACATGCACGACATAATCACCAGTCAGCAGGAGATGGTAGACCAGGCATGGGAGCTTGCCAATGGAGACATGGATGCCTACAACTGCATGGCGGTCGCTATCAACGAATGGGTGGACCTGATGCTCCGCTCACTCCACGAAGGCCAGGAGGAAGAGGGTCATGCCTGATACGGGTCCCCTTCCCCTTCCCCCGCGATGCGGGCCACCTGTCGACGGAGCCGCAGCACGTCCAGTGGCGACGGTGCAGGTGCAAGCCAGCCCGCCAGGTCGCTCAGCGGTGCGGTGCGGCGGGACTGGATGCCGCGGCGCTGGTCCAGCAGGGTCGGGAGTTCGTGCAGCGCTTCCAGACGGCCCGCGGCAATGGCAGGCTGCTGCCGCAGGGCCGCATAGACCATCGCCAGCGCATCGTAGCGCACGATGGCAGGCCAGCACTCCCGCAGCAGGGGAGTGGGAATGCAGCGAACCAGCATCCGCAGCCGGTTCCGCGCCAGAAGGCGCTGCTTGAAGCCACCCCCGCTTGCCGATGAGACGTGCCGCGCTCGCGCTGCGGGAGCAAGCACACAGGGCCACCCTCGCAACTGCGCCCGCCACGCCAGGTCCACATCCTCCAGATAGCAAAAGAACCCCGCTTCAAACAACCCCACGTCATCGAGCAGGGAGCGCCGCAGCAGCGCCAACCCACCGCTTGCCCCGAAAATCCCGACGGGAGCAGCCGGCAGCGTTGAAACGTCCTTCCCCACGCCCAGGTCCAGCGCCACGCCATCACGCTGCATCAGAATGCCTGCCGAGGCCACGATGGACGGACGCCGGCTGAAGGTCAGCACCCCCGCCGCGGCTCCCGCTGAGGGATGAGCATACAGCGCTGCCCACAGCGCGTCGAGACATCCCGGCTCGACCATGGCATCGTCGT
>DAOTUF010000494.1:0-4110 GCA_034437495.1 Chloroflexaceae bacterium
GCGAGAGGGCCTGGAGCTGGCAACGCACCCCAGGGTCTCGTGACCTCCCTATCGACTGCCCTTGCGGGCGAACTGGTCAACGTCGGCTTGCTCTTCACAAGCCACCCGCTTCAGCGGGTGGTCGTTGACAACTCCTCGACGCTCCCGCCGATGGCACTTGCCCATACCATCCGAAGAGCCATCCGCGCAGGACGCCGCAATATGACGATATCCTCTCAAGTCAAGGTCAAACGCCCCCGGACTATACTATCTATGACTATCTATCGCACGTGTCTTCTCTTCAACAGGGCGGTCGGGTGGGACGTCCGGGACACACCTATGAAACGAATCAATGGCAGAAATGTTACAACCAACCTGGTCCTGACCTTCGGGGGTTGGCCCTGTCAGGGGGGAGCGGGGAGCTACGTGTGCGGCGTGTGCGGCGCTTGCTCCGTTTCTTCCACGTCCCAGACCTGGACGCCATGCGTGGTGAAGGAGAAGGGGCGTATCTGCACCCCGGCCCCGCTCAACATGCGCTCCAGTTCGAGGCGGCGCTCGAAGGGGCAGGCAAAGACCATAAACCCGCCACCACCGGCCCCCGTAATCTTCCCCCCCCACGCGCCATTTTCGCGGGCCAGCGTATACACCTCTTCAACCAGAGGGGGGGCGATATGGGGTGAAAATGCCTTCTTCACCTCCCAGGCTTCGTGCAGCAACCGCCCAAAATCGGCAATGCGCGATGCTCGCAGCAGCCGGGTCGCCTCGTCTACCAGGGCTTTGGTTTCGTCGTGGTAGCGGAGCGTATCCCCCTTGACCAACCGCTCCACCTGGTCGGTCATCAGGTGGCGGGTGAGCAACCGCCGGTCTCCGATGTACCCGATAATCAAGCTGCTCTCCAGTTCGAGCAAGGCCGCCGGGTCGCTCAACACTGGCTCGACAATCACCCGTGGGCCGCCAAAGTGGTAGACGCACATGCCCCCGAACACCGCGGAATACTGGTCTTGCCGCCCGCCTGGAATGCCCAGGTCCACCCGCTCAATCCGATAGGCAAGTTCGGCCAGCGTGTGCGGGTCGGTGGTGACACCCGAGAAGGAATAGAGCAGTTTGAGCATACTGACGACCAGCGCCGATGAAGACCCCAGACCGCTGCCCGGGGGAGCATCGCTGAACATCGTGATTTCGACGCCGCCGGAGCTGGCCGCGCCACCCCCGACGGGGAGGTCGGGAGCCAGCGAAGCCCCGGCACCGGTGGTCGCATCCAGCACCGCCTGCGGAAGGTCCAGCGTGCCATCCCACTCCCGCCCGGAGACCATCTTGCTTACCTGCTCCAGGTCGAGCGAGCGAATGGTGACGCCCGGGTGGGGGCCGGAGCGCAGCATACACCGAACAAACAGATTAATCGTACAATTGAGCACCTTTCCCCCATGCTCTTCGGCGTAGGGGCTGACATCGGTTCCCCCCCCAAACAACCCGATGCGCATAGGGGCGCGAGCTTTATATATGTTCACGGGGTTCGTTACTCCTGAAACACCGAGCGTTCTACCAGATAACACAGGATATGCTCAACCGTCAGCATGCCTTCCTGTATCCGCTGCGTATCCGGACCGGGCACCACAATCCGCACGTCAACCAGCCGGGCAAGGAGACCCTCATCGCTGCCGAGCAGTCCAACGGTGTGAATCCCATCTGCGTGCGCTTGTTCGACGGCCCGAACCACATTGACCGAATGCCCGCTCGTACTGATGCCAACCAGGACATCGCCAGGTTTGCCCAACGCCTGCACCTGACGAGCAAAAACCCCTTCGAAGCCGAAGTCATTGGTAAAGGCTGTCAGGAATGACGTATCGGTGGTCAGCGCGAGCGCAGGGATAGCCGGGCGGTCCAGCGCCTTCGACAAGCGCCCGACCAGTTCCGCCGCCATGTGCTGGCAATCGGCGGCACTGCCCCCATTGCCACACAGCAGCACCTTGCCTCCGGCCCGCACCCGTTCCGCGAGCAGGTCCGCCGCGGCCAGTATCGAATCGCTCCCCTCTCTGGCCAGACGACGCTGGACCTCGGCGCTTTGTTCGAGCTGCGCGAGCACCTCTTGCCGCCAGCGGTCGGCTCGTTTCATTTTGTTTCATCTTTCTTTCCGCTGTTGTTGCCTTATGCGTTTTGCTCAGGAGCCGTCCCCTGTGCGTCGGTAAGCCAGGCTTGCAGGTCTGGCCAGATACGGTACCATCCCACCACGAAGGCCGAAGCCATGAGCAATCCCCCCATCAGGCCCAGTATGCCCCGGACGACGAGAGGCTTCAAGATGTGCGGTGGCTCCACGGTGGTGCCGATGAAGACCATCTGATTGTCGGAAAAGCCCTGGGCGACCCGTTGTTCGTCAAGCTTCTGCTGCAAGGTCTTCAGAGTGGCGAGGGCGATATCACGCTGTTGCGTCAGCAAGGTCTTGCGGGCGTTCTGCTGCTCAACCTGCTGGTAGAGTTTTGCCAGGTCTTCTTCATACTGCTCGCGCTGTTTGCGGGGCAAGACGGTCTGGCCCGGCGACCCGTCAATCACCGCCCCGGCGGTCTCAGCCGCCGCATCAAACCACGCGGTTTGTTGGGCCTCGATCAGACGAACCAGCGCCTCGGCATCATCCGGCGACATCTGGTCGCGGGCAACGGCGTCGAGAAACTGGATATGCAGGTCGAAAGGGGTCTCTTGCATCGTCTCATCCGTTTTGGCTCCGCCCATCCCGACCAGGCGGGTGCGGAGCGAGAGGGACGCAAGGCTGTTCGCCAGGTAGCCCGCCTGCCCTGCGGCGACCTGCTGGTGAAAGGTGGAACTGTCGTGCAGGAGGCCGCTGAGTGTCTCCCCCTGCCTGAGATACTGGCGAAACAACGCGTTCGTCACCTCTTGCGAACTGTTCAGGACGTTTTCCAGCGTTGCAATCTGCCGATTCAGCGCAATGAGGTCGGTGGTGGCAAGAAAATCCTCCAACTCCTGCTGCGCATCGTCATAGCGCTGCTGCGAACGGGTCAATTCCCGCTCGACGGAGGGGAGCATTTGCTCGTTGTACACTTCGTTGATCAGGCGAACATACCCCCGCGCCCAGGTGTCCGCCAGCATTCTGGCAACCTCGGCATCAATATGCCCGGTCGAAATCCGGATTAATTCCCCCTGGACATCCACACTGAAGCGGTTGGCGAGGCTTCCGGGCCGGTACGTTCCCTCAAGGAGGTCTGGCGGGAGTTCGTCCAGGATGCGCTCCTCGATGATGAGGCTTCTGGCCAGCGCCTCCAGCGCCCGCTCGCGGTTCCTCGATGCTCCGGCCACGTTCCCCTCCGCCTCCTCCACATTGGGGAAGCGCGGGTCAAAACTGGGCTGCGCCTGACTGGGACGAACCAGCGTATCGGCCGTGGCTGTATAGGGCTGCGGCCGGACGACCACGGTCAGCGCGGCAACGCAGGCACAGCCGAGCGAAACGAGGATGATGATACGCCAGTGGTGCAGGAACGTCAGAATGTAAGGCCGCAGATCTATTTCCTGTTCTTCCAAACCCAAAAAACTCCTTCTCCCATCCGTCCTCCTCTGGTCTCTCTACCAGAAGCACATTGTACCATATCTGCCCCGCTGCTCGAAAAGGCTCCCCCCGGTCTATCCGATGGGGACATGGCGCTGGCAATGGTTTATGTGCTTATGTTCCGCGCATTTGCCATCCCCCCCTGTTTTCGCTATACTACGTTATGGCATAGTGCTGAATGTTGGAGGCTGAATATTGGAGAAAGGAGGTGAACAAGGGAGCCACGAACCGAGAAATCCAGCATGTCTGGTTTCTTGTGGGGCAGGTTCCGCCACATCATGAGAGTAGATCGACGCGATGGGGAGTCCGTTGACCAGCTCATACGCCGCTTTAACAAAGGGGTCGTTTCGGAGCGGATTACCAAAATCTACCGAGATAAGATGCACTTTATCTCCAAGAGTGAGCAGCGCAAAGAGAAACGTCGCCGCGCAGAGCGCAACCGTCGAAAGAAGATGTCCCGGTCGTAGTCAACGACCACCGGCTGAAGCAGGTGGCTTGTGAAGCGCAAGCCGACGTTGACCAGTTCGCCCGCAAGGGCAGCCGATAGGGAGGTCACGAGACCCTGGGGTGCGTTGCCA
>DAOTUF010000495.1:0-2630 GCA_034437495.1 Chloroflexaceae bacterium
TATCGGGGAGGCGCTGAAACGACGAGAGCGAATAGCCGCAACGTCTATCCAGTCCATCCAGTGGGAAGACCAGACTGTCGGGTATCTCCTCATTACCGACCCCGGGCGTGTCGATCTCCCCTCGCTGGCGCTGCCCTTTCTGGCAAATGTCAACCGCACCCTGTTTCAAGCGGGCCTGGTCGCGGGGGGGTTGGGGGTGGTGCTCGGGTTGCTCATTGCCCGCGGGGTCTCATCTCCCCTGAGCCATCTTGAAGTTGCGGCCCGGCATATCTCACAGGGCCGGCTCGAACGGCGCGTGCCGGTGCGGGGAACGCGGGAGGTTGCCAGCCTTGCCCAGGCGTTCAACGAGATGGCGGCGAACCTTCAGCAGGAGCGGCAGAACCAGCGCAACATGATTGCCGATATTGCGCACGAACTGCGTACCCCGCTCAGTGTGCTCCAGGGCAACCTTCAAGCCATTCTGGAGGATGTTTACCCTCTGGAGAAGTCAGAAATTGCCACGATTTATGATGAGACGCTGATGCTCAGTCGCCTGGTCAATGACTTGCACGAACTTTCCAGGGCCGAGGCCGGGCAGTTGAGCCTGAATATTCAGCCCTGTGACCTGACCGTGGTCATTGAACGGAGCGCGGCGGTGTTTGGGGACCTGGCCAGAGAAAAGGCCATCGAGCTGCGGGTCACGCGCCCGGAGCGTCTCGCCCCACTGCTGGCCGACCAGGACCGCCTTCAGCAGGTCGTGCATAATTTCCTTTCCAACGCGCTGCGGTTCACCCCCTCGGGCGGGACGGTCCATCTGCTGGTTGAGGAGCAAGCCCGGGAAGAGGCGCGGGGACCCGCGCTGCTCCGGGTGTCCGTCATCGACAACGGAGCCGGGATTGCCCCGCAGCACCTCCCCTCTGTGTTTGACCGCTTCTGGCGGGCCGATACGTCGCGCTCCCGTGAGTTGGGTGGTTCGGGGTTGGGGTTGGCCATTGCCCGGCAGCTTGTGGAGGCCATGGGAGGGACTATCGGGGTGGACAGCGAAGTCGGGAAGGGCAGCCATTTCTGGTTTGCGCTCCCTACGACCAGTCGGTCTTGACCTTTTTGCGCCCGTGAACATATTTGTCCACGGCAATAGCCGCAATGACTCCATCGGAGGCGGCTATCACGGCCTGCTTGACGTGGGTGCAAATCAGGTCGCCTACGGCGAAGACCCCCGGGATGGACGTTTGCATCTCGCGGTCTACCTTCAGGCACCCGTTCTCCGTCGTGTCGAGCTGCCCCATCAGGTAGTCGGTGATGGGTCTGGCTCCCTGAAGGAAGACAAAGATCCCCTCTAAGGCTATCACCTCTTCCTCTTTGCGGTCGCGGGGTTGCACGCGGATGCCAGTCACCTGTTCCTCTCCTTCCACCGCTTTGAAGCGGGTTCCCGTCCGGACGTCGATGGAGGGGTGTGCTGTGACTTCTTCGATAACGTGGTGCTGCGCTTTGATGTCCGGGGTAGGCACTACCAGGGTGATGTGGCTGGCAAACTTGGTGAGGAAGAGCGTCTCTTCGAGGGCTTCGTCATTGCTTCCTACCACGGCGACCGGGCGACCGCGGAAGAATGCGCCATCGCAGGTGGCGCAGTAGCTCACGCCGCGCCCGAGCAGCTTTTCTTCGCCCGGGACGGTGTTGGTTCGCCCCATCGAGCCGGTGGCCAGGATGATGGTGCGGGTCTGAAAGGCGTTGGTGCCGCTCATCACCATTTTGGGGTCGGCGTTGAGGTCAACCCCGACCACCTTTTCGGATAGAAAGGTGGCTCCGAATGATTCGGCCTGTTTGCGCATAATCTCGACCAGGTCGGCTCCGCTCACGGTGCCGGGGACGCCGGGGTAGTTGCTTATCTTGCCTGTTACGCCCAGTGCTCCCGCGGTCAACCCTTTGTCTATGACCAGGGTGCGCAGGTCGGCGCGGGCGGTGTAGATGGCTGCCGAGGCTCCGGCTGGCCCGCCCCCGATGATTATCACGTCGTAGGTTTCGGTATCAGCCCCATTCATGTATTTACTCCCATGATTTGATTATGATTAGAAACGCTTGACCATTGACATTTGATAGGTACCTATGTAACATTGACGTAGTATTCTCTTGCTGCTTCAAAGCTCCCGGGTTCTTTCGATTAGATGCAGCCCCCGGACCAACCGTTACATCCTGTTACATCCCACCGGAGAGGACCAGCACCACCCCCCCGCCGACTACGACTACCAGAATGAGCACCACCACCAGGCCAATCGCACACCGCACAATTCTTTTGACTATTGCCAGGACGAGCATAATGAGGAGCACGACGATGATAAGGAGTACGACCCCCGCTACAATCGCCGCGGGGAGGGGAATGGATTCCACAGCAGTCCCTCTTGATGGAGTTCATATCAGGAAAACACTACGTGAATTATACGGCTCCTTGCCGAAAAGAGCAACGCCCCCGGGTCTTCTCTCGGTTCACTCCTATGCTATAATGGCCCCCGGTAGCCCCCTGCAATAGCGCTAAGGAGCTATAGCTAGATAGGCAAAAGATACCCAGAAGTGAGCAGGAGTGCTCGTTAGGCACACGAGAGAAAGGAGCGAGATGCGGAAACGGTATTTCCCAGAGGCACCAGCGGGCGAAAGCC
>DAOTUF010000496.1:0-2042 GCA_034437495.1 Chloroflexaceae bacterium
TCGCAACCAGCAGGTCCAATGGATACTATACCTGGCCGCGGCTCGGCTACAACTTTGAGCCTTCGATCTCGGAAGATAATCTTTTTCGGACGCGCATCAGCGACGAGTGGGGGCGGGATATGTCCCTGCACGAGCTTTTTGATCAGCCAGGCGGGGCCGAGTGGTGGAAGCAAAACGGCGGTGCGTTGGATCTTGTCTTCGATCCCGCTCAAGGTTCCCCCCACAGCCAGCGCCTGAACGCCTATCTGGAATCAAGGGGGATAGACCCATATGGATAGAGCAACCAGAAAACACGAAGGGATAGAAGATCTTGAAGACGATATGTCGCCTGAGCAGGCGGCAGCAGTCCAGGCGTATGTCACCTGGCGGGTTGGCAACGGGCCGATGCCGGATCGCTCACAATGGCGCTACCTGTCCCCGGACGCGCAGCGTATTATGCGCGATGCCAGCACTTCAGCCGATGAGGACATCCTCAATGAGACCATCCGCAGGATGGCGGGCCGCTGACCTGGCGGCCCGCTACGGCTCCATCCCCGTCACCACCCAGGAAGATGCTGCGGTGCAGGCGTGCTCCAGAGCGCTGTTCGGGCACCCCCTGCCCCCCCACGCCTATGCCGCGCTGGTGGGAGCGCTGCCGGGTGCGGTCGTGACGGTCCGGGCCGTGGGGGACATGCTCCACCTCACCCTGGTAGGAGCCGACGGAGCCTATACCGCAACCCGGCAGCTCGGCAGCGGCCCGTCGGGGCCGGAACTGCGCCAGGTCAGGTTCGACGTGGTGGCTGACCGACAGGGTCAGGGGCTTGGCACCCGCGTGTTTGCGCGGCAGGTGGAGGCCGCGGCGCTCCTGGGGGTGTCAAGGATGACGGCCCACGCCACGAGGAGCGCTACCGAGATCGGCTACTACGTCTGGCCTCGGTTGGGGTATGACTTTGACTGGGGGCCGCTCTCCCGCCACCAGCGGCAGGTCAACAGGCGGGCGCAGGAGCTAATCAGCGACCGCTATGGGACGATGGGCTTTTCGTACCTGTTCGCGCAGCCGAACGGTGCGGCGTGGTGGCGGGATGCAGGGGTGGAGGTATATCTGGCGTTCAGGATGGCTGGCGACGACCGGGTGAGGCTGAACGCCTACCTCGCCAGGCGGGGTGATGGTTCCCGCCCTCGCCTGCGCTGCTCGTGACCCTTCCGATTGCGCTCAGGCCGCCTCGACCGAAACTCAGGTTGCTCTGGACGGGCATCGGACGGTAGTCCATAGCGGTCAACCGCAAACAGCCAGTTGCGGCAGGTGCGATAGGACTGCGGCCATCCCGTGAACTGACGGTCTTCTCCCCAGGGGATTTCCAGGCGCTCGGCGTTCTCAATGCGAATCGGGATGCCGTTGTACGTGTGCAGTTCGATGATGCTTCCTGACTGGTGCCGCATTGGAACGTGCAGATTGTCGGCCCAGTTGTCGTTGCTGGCGACCCCGCAGAGATAGACGTAATCCGACTGGTGCCGATTGAGGATGTGAACGCTCGGAATGGTCACGGTCGAACGGATGTCGGTATGCCAGGGGCCTTGCAAGCACGCGGCACAGTGGTATTCTGGCGTGAACCCCATCAGGTACTTCACCCAGAAATAGGTGAAGCCAGGGAGTTTCCGCGGGCGGGTGCCCTGCTCCCCCAGAAACAGCACGATAGCATCCGTCTCACCGTCGGGGCGTGGGTCGAACATGGTTTCCTGAACCGCCGTCGGTTTCTGAGGACGCGCCGCCTCGCTGCGATAGGGAATGGAGCAGCATCCTTCCGCGCTCCACCCCGCGGTTGCGCCCGCTTCGAGCAGCAGCGTGTAGAGGGTGAACGCCTGCGTTTCATCGCGCCAGTCTGGAAAGATGTCCGCGACCGGGCTTCGCGCCGTTCGTGCGCCGTCCTTGCCATCGCCAATGAACGTATCTACGACAAACCGCTTCGCGCCGGTGGCAAGCAGCTTGTGAACGAAATCAGGGGTGTGGGGCAGGCAGGGCGAGATACCGATAGCGGTGTTGATCCCCATGGCTGCCGCCTTTT
>DAOTUF010000497.1:0-2315 GCA_034437495.1 Chloroflexaceae bacterium
GGCAAGCGCCTCAATAATGCGCAGATTGGCCTGATGGGGGATCACCAGGCGCACATCATCAATGGTAATACCGGCCTTGGCCACCGCCTGCACCGACGAATCATACATCTCCCGCACCGCGTGGCGATACACCTCGCGCCCCTGCATCATAAAACAATGGCGGTGCTGCTCAAGAAGCTCGGGCGTGAGCGGCACCCGTGTGCCCCCCGCCTCAATCATCATCAAGTCTTCGTCTTCGCCCCGCGACCCGAGCACCGACGACAGCAACCCCAACGGCTGGTCGCTGGCCTGCAAGACCACGGCCCCCGCGCCATCGCCAAAGAGAATGCACGTCCCGCGGTCCTCCCAGTTCACAATATGGCTGAAGAGATCGGCTGCGACCAGTAGCACGGTGTGGTGCGCCCCGCTCTGGACCATGCTTGTTGCCACGCTCAAGCCGTAGACAAAGCCGCTGCACGCCGCCACGACATCAAAAGCCCCCGCCCGTGGCAGCCCCAGGTTGGCTTGCACCGTGCAGGCCGTGGCGGGGAACCGCCGGTCCGGGGTGCAGGTCGCCAGAATGACCAGATCGACCGCTGCCCGGTCAACACCTGCCCGTTCGAGCGCTGCCTTTCCCGCAGCCGTGGCGAGGACCGAGGTTGATTCCCCCGGTGCAACAATCCGTCGTTCGAGAATACCCGTCCGGGTTCGAATCCACTCATCGGAGGTATGAACCAGCCGCTCCAGATCGGCATTCGAAACCACCCGTTCCGGTACCGCCATACCCCACCCAACGATTGCCGCATAGCGTGCCATGCTTACTCCTGGGGCTAATCTTGTTTCACCAATCTCCTGGCCCGTTTGACCTGTTTGTTCCGTTTGCTGAACGGTACCGCCGGTTCGACGGGAGAAGAGAAGAACCGCACGACCCTATTCTTCCACCTTTTGACGGAGAACCTGCCGTCCTTTATACGTCCCACACGCCTTACAGACGCGGTGCGCCCGCATCAGGTTGGCGCAGTTCGGACACACCACCAGCGTGGGAGCCTCCAGACGTTGGTGCTGGCGACGGTTGCCCCGACGGTGGCGCGAAACTTTGCGTTTTGGTAATGCTCCCAAAGAATAACCCTCCTTTTCTGTTCAGTCTCTTTTCTGTCCAGTCTCTTTTCACATTCCTGACATCTTCGACTTCGGGTTGCTGCCGTCCTGCTCCTCACTCCCCGGCGGTGCGCCTCCAGGTTTTCAGCACCTCCAGGCGCTCATCAACCACATCTTCGTCCCCTTCATCGGCATCATCCTCCGATTGGACCGTGTAGGAAACAGGCGCACCCCGCCAGGCTTCGCACACCGGGCTGAGCGGCAGCTCAATCAGCGTATATTCTCGAATGCACTCGCCAATGTCGGCCATATGAAAGGTATCCAGCAAGAAGGGGTCTTCCTCGGTTGGCGTGGGCAGCGTCTCCGCTGAAACCACATCAATCACCGAATGAAACTCATCGGACACATCCAGGTCCACCGGCTGATCAAACTCCTCAAGCGAGCGCACACACACCATACGCACCACCCCGCTGGCCCGAATATGGGCAAATACTCCGCTGGCCGTCCGCGTAAACCGCACCGAGCCAGTAATATCGCGGAGCGTCAGCACATCGTCCAGATGCAGGCGCTCCTCCGTGAAGCTGTGGTCACGCCACGCCCCGATCTCTTCAAGTAGCAACTGGGCAACATTAAACTTGAGGTTTGTCATGGCAAGCGCTCCAACAAGCAGAAATCCCATCAGCACTCACCAGAAAACCGCCCGGAGTATCCTCGAATATCCTCCAGGCCAGTTTCTCTGGCACCGGGACCAGTATACCACAGCCCCCCAACCAGGCAAATCAGCGCACGCACGCTCAGTGCGACAGCGAATCCAGGCCGTTCCGCACACTGGTCAGCAACCGAACCAGATGCTCATCCAGCTCTTGAAGCACCTGGTGTGCATACTCGTCCGCCCCATCCCGCACCTGGGTCGCTTCCTGCTCCGCCTGCCCCAACAGTCGGCTGCGCTCATCCTCAATAGCCGCAAGCACCCCCTGCTCGTCAAGCGCCTGCTGCAAGCGGGCCTGAGCTTCTTCGAGGAGGCGGTCTTGCTCCTGAATAATCCGGCGGGCCCGCTTCATCTCCTCCGGCACCGCAATCCGCATCCGGTCAATCACATCTAGAAGCCGCTCCTCATCCACCAGCAACCGATGGGTAAAGGGAACATGTCGCCCCTCAGCCAGAATTTCTTCCAGTTCATCAATCAGATCGTCTAGCTCAATGATCCATCACCCCCTTACCCCCTTCCCCCCTTCCCC
>DAOTUF010000498.1:0-15012 GCA_034437495.1 Chloroflexaceae bacterium
GGTCAAGTTCTTCTTTGTGAATGAGCACCTGGCGGGGGCGGTGACATTCCTGGACCGCACCATCAATTTCTGGAGCATTATCGTTTTCGGCTTTATCCTCTACCTGGTGAGCAAGAGGAAGTAGATTTCTGATAGTCGGCATTGACTATACGGCCGCAGTCTGGCAGGGGGCCGGGATTGGGCGCTACACCCGCGAACTGGTTCACGCAACCATTGCGATGGGTGGAGACTTCCGCTATGTGCTGTTTTATGCCGCCGGCACGAAGAGCACCCCTCCCCCCTTCCAGGCGCATGTCCAGCGACTCTGTGCAGCATTTCCCCACGTTCGGACCGTGCCCATCCCGCTCTCGCCGCGGCTCCTGACCATCATCTGGCAGCGGTTGCGCCTGCCGCTGCGCGTCGAATACTTCACGGGGAGGCTCGATATCGTACATGCGCCTGATTTTGTGCTCCCCCCCACCCGCGCCCGTACGATGCTCACCGTCCACGACCTGACCTTCCTGCTCCATCCGGCGTGCTTTGCCCCCTCGCTGCGCCGCTACCTTTCACAGGCAGTTCCGCGCAGCCTGCGCCGGGCGGACCTGGTGCTGGCGGACTCCCACGCGACCCGCGGCGATGTCATCCGACTGCTGCATGTCCCTCCGGAGCGGTGCGTAGTGGTCTATCCGGGGGTTTCGCCTCGCTTCTGCCCGCTGCCCGCCAGCGAACTTGAGCCAGTGCGCCAGCAGCTCGACCTGCCCCCGTCGTTCTTCCTGTTCGTGGGCACATTGGAACCGCGCAAGAACCTGGTCCGCCTGCTGGAAGCGCTGGCGCAGCTTGCGCCGGGCGGGGAGGGGACCGACGCGGCAGACGAGCCGCTGGTCGTGGTCGGGCGCAAGGGCTGGCTCTATGAGGAGGTGTTTGCGACTATCCAGCGCCTTCGGCTGGAGCCACGGGTCCATATGCTGGATTTTGTGGATGACGAGATGCTGCCGTCGGTGTATAATTTATCCAGGGTGTTTGTCTATCCCTCGTTGTATGAAGGGTTTGGCCTGCCGGTGGCTGAGGCCCTGGCCTGCGGGACCCCGGTCGTGACGTCTGCGGCAGCCAGTTTGCCCGAAGTGGCGGGCGATGCAGCGGTGCTGGTCAACCCCCACACCAGTGAGGCTATCGCCGCTGGTATCATACAAGCACGGAGGGAGCAGGAACAGTTGCGCCGGGCGGGGCCAGAACAAGCTCGCCGCTTTACCTGGGAGCAATCGGCCCGCTCGCTGCGGGAACACTACCAGCGCACGGGCAGTCGAGGTGGTATCCCCAATTGAGGATAAGAAGGAGCATACGTGACGGTTGATGAGCCAGCACACATCTGCGGTCTCTATTCTGGTTTCGAGAGGTATGGTATTTCAAGAGCAAGAGGAGAGGAGCGTGTGTTATGCAGCAACATGAGTTGGCGGCGGAGGCTATCGCACCAGGAGTTCAATCCGGACATGGCTATCTTCTGGCCCACCGCATTTCTCAGATCTTCCACCCGATTGGCGTGAGTATGATTGGCTTTGTACTGCTCGGTCTTCTGGCGGTTCCGAACTGGCTTGCGGGCCTGGGGTGGGCCGCTTTTTGCATTCTCGTCCAGATTGTCCCGACCATGACGTTCTACCTCATCCGGCTGCGTCAGGGGGTCTACAGCGACCAGGACATCTCCATCCGGCACCAGCGCCACGAACTCTATATGTTTACCACAACGGCTATGGCCATCGGGCTGGCGCTCCTGGTGCTGATGGGTGCGCCACGCCCCTTCGTGGCCCTGCTCGTCTGCGGGCTGCTGGTGAATGTTGCCAACGGGTTGGTCAACCTGTTCTGGAAAATCAGTGCGCACGCGACGGCCATGGCGATACTGGCCACGGTGACGATTATCTATGCGCATTTTCTGGGGGTGCTGCTGTGGGGGTGTGCCCTGGCCGTGGGGTGGTCTCGGGTCCGCACGCGCAACCACACGCCATTGCAGGTGATGGCCGGTCTGGGGTTGACGACCCTGATTGTCCTGGGGGTCTTTCTGGCCTCCGGCCTCATTACGATGGGCTAACAAGAACGAGAGCAAGAACGAGAACGAGGGGGTGCGGAACCTGGTCCCATCCCCCTCGGTTCCCCTACCACTGCGGCATCTCCGGGCAGTACCCTGGTCGGTCGGCAGGCGGGACAATACTCAGGTAGGATTGGATGATCTGCGTGACCGCCGGCACTGCCAGCGTCGCCGAACCATCATTCAAATCACCAGCGCCCTCGATGAGTATCAGCGTGATGACCTGTGGGTTCTCGTAGGGGGCAAAGCCGACAAACCAGGCATGGCTGCGCCGGGTGGGGGTTTCGTCGGGGCGGATGATGACCGCGCCAAACTCGGCCGTCCCCGTCTTGCCCGCGATGCTCACCCCCGAGCAACCATCCCGGGCGGCGCGGTTGTACCCCTCGGTGACGGAGCGCCGCATCCCCTCCCGGACGACCGCGAGGTAGGCCGGGTCAATCGGGACGTGGGACAGCGCTTCTGGCTGCTGCGTGTGAATGACCGAGCCGGTACTATCTGTGACAGCCTGCACAAGTTGGGGGCGGTAGAGGGTTCCCCCGTTGGCAACGGCAGCAGCAGCGGTAACAAGCTGGAGCGGGGTGACTTCCAGGTAGCCCTGCCCGATGGCCGTGTTGTAGGTGTCGCCTGTCGTCCATGGCTCCCGCAGCACGTGAGATTTCCAGATGGGGTCAGGCACGCGCCCCCTCGCCTCGCGCGGCAGCGTGATGGCGGTGGTGCGCCCAAACCGAAACCACCCCAACCCTTCCGACAGCCCCTCAATGCCCAATCCCTGGATGCGGATTGTCTGGGAGCCAAGGTTGATGGCATCTTCGTTCCCACCGGCCACGCTCGCAAAGAAGACGTTCGATGAGACCATCAGAGCATCGGAGACGGTGATTTCGCCGTTGTCTCTGGTGGTTGAGTTGGGCAGCACGAAGGTGGTTCCCCCCCGTTCTTCGAGGATAATCCTGCCCGGGTCGCGCAGCTTTGTGTCGATGCCGATGACATTCTTTTGCAGCGCGACCGCGCCAACAAACTGCTTCAACGACGACCCCGGCGGGTATTGACCCGCGATGGCGCGGTTGAAGAGGGGGGAAAGGCGCTGCAACTCTTCGTCGGAGGGGTTGAGCAGGTGGCGTAGTTCATCGCCACGCAGCGGGTCAACCCAGACGTTGTTGTCGTAGGCGGGCAAGCTGACCATCGCCAGAATGTTGCCTGTGTGCGGCTCCATCACGATGGCGACCCCGCTGGTGATGGGCGGGTAGTCCCGCTTGTACTCCTCCGCAGTATTCTGGCGGCGGGCTTCCCCTTCGGCAATCCAGCGCTGGAGGATGTGCTCCGTCTGAGCCTGGAATGCCGGGTCGATGGTGAGCACCAGGTTTTGCCCGTCCTGCACCGGGTAGCGCACCCGGCTATCCCCGACGGGGCGTTCAAAGGCGTCAACCAGCAGCGAGTTGATGCCAATCTGCCCCCGCAGGACGGACTCGTAGCTGGCTTCCAGACCATACTTCCCGATGCGGTCGTTGTGGAGGTAGGGCAGGATACCGATAACCCGGGGATTGATGCGCTTCTGAAGGATGCCGCAGTTGGCGGTGTGCCCGAGGATATCGAGCAGGCTATCCAGCCAGGAGATCGCAGGATTTTCCGTGACCAGTTCGCACTCACTGATGCTCCCGATATATCCCAGGAGATGGGAGAGGGAGGGGATACGGGCGCTCTGGGGGTAGCGCCGCTGGTAGTGTTCTACGACTTCGACCCCCGGCAGGTGCCTGGAGTTTTCGCGCACGGCGAGCGCCAGGTCGGGCGGAACATTCTCCTTGATGACGGCTAACTGGTAGTAGCGTGTCGTGTTGTGGCTGATAAGTTGCTCTATCGGGTTGTGGAAGGTGAGCAGTTCGGGGTACTGCCGCGCAAGGTCTATCGCGTCCAGCGTGTGGCGCGGGGCCACGTCGAAGGTGCGCATCCGCACCGGCATGGCGGGTGGGTCGGGCGGACCCGGCGGGTCGGCTGGCAGGCCGTGGGTCGGGGAGATGGAGGCTGTGCCAAACAGTCGCGCCATCGCCCGGGCGAGGTCGGGCGTGCTGCCGAGAGCGCTGGTCGGAGAAATCGTCAGCGTGCTGGTCAGTTCGACCACCTGCGCCAATTGCCCGAGCACCAGTTCTCGCCGTTCTGGTTCGGTTCTGGCAGAGGGGAGGCGGCTTGGCATCACAGCGATGGCGAAGGTGGGCACGCTCTCGGCCAGCAGCGTTTGCCCGTCACGGGCCAGGATCTCCCCCCGGAGCGGCTGCACGGGCACATAGCGCGTGGTCTTCACCTCGACCGTACCCCCAAACCGCTGCGTGTCGCCGCTCACCAGTTGAAGCTGGTAGAGGCGACCAACCAGAACGCCCATCATCATCACCAGCACGATACGAAGGAGCAGCAATCGTTGTTGCATCAGAAACCAGCCTGCTACTTTCTACGTGTCCAAATGGACCCTCCGCTCTCCCATAGACCTGGTTCTCGCTCTCGTGGTGCCTCCGGGGAATACCGTTTCTGCATCCTCATCCTTTCGTTTGGGCACTAGGGATAGTATACCACCCTTCTGAGCACCTTTCAGGAGCCAGGGTTTATCTTCCCTCATCCCGCTCCTTCGCTCTTCGCCCGTGGGCCAGCCAGCGCAGGGCAAAGAAGAGGGGAAGCGTCAGGATGAGCGAGAGCAGCACACTGGGCACCATGACGACGAGCGCATAGGTATGCCAGTGATGCACCATCATCAGCGGGTTAGCGAGCAGCGCCAGACAGATTTCATAGGCCACCCCGCCCACCAGCACCGCCCCCAGGGGCAGCAAGGGGCCTTCCACCCGGAAGGTCCGCGCGATGGCAAACACAATGGTGGCGGCAACGAGGAGCGCCAGCGCGTGGCTGCCGACTGACGAGGCAGCGAAGAGGTCCAGCGCTATCCCCCCGTAGAACGCCCATCGAAACGCAACCGCGACCTCTTGGTCGGGGTGGGGGAGGCCGATGGCGAGCAGCACCCGACAGACGACCAGCACCAGCAGCAGGGCCGGCGAAAACCCCAGCGGGGTCGGCAGCAGCGTGACCTGCACCAGCGCCAGGGCCGCCATGGTGAGCACGAGCAGCAGTTCATAGGTCAGGTATTCTTCTAGTCGTCGTGGTTGAGCACTATCCATACATATCGCACGCGGTCCGGGTCAACGTAGGGGCGCAGTTCGGCAAACTGGGTCAGGTCATCCCGGTCCAGCAGCGTTTCGATGGTGCCAATCGGGATGCCATCTGGAACGTGGGACATCGGCAGGGGGAGCGCCAGTTCGCTGGTCAACCCCGCCGTGACGACAACCTGCCCGATACTCAGCGGGATTTCGCGGTCCAGTTGCTCCAGGTGGAGGCGGGAACCAAGCTGCCACTGCCCCTGCACCAACCCGAGCGTCGAACTTCCGTCGTGGAGCACTCGCGCACTCACCCGCGAACCAGCGTCCGTTATCAACAGCACGTTTGCCGTGTGCGAGGCGACTTCTTCGACAATGCCGACCAGCGCGGCAGGCTCCTGCTCGGTCTGCCCGATGACCGCCATGCCCACATGGACCCCCTCCTCGCGCCCGCAGGCAATCGTCATCACTCGTCGCCCGGCGTCGGGGGAGTGGACGACCACCTCGGCCCCTACCAGTTCCCAGGGCTGCCGCGACTGAATACCGAGCTGCTGCCGCAGCCAGGTATTTTCCACGAGGATGCGTTCGCGAGCAATGAGGTCGGCCTGGAGGCTGCCAATTTGCTGGCGGAGGTAGACGTTTTCTTCCCGCAGGCGGTGGATATCTCGTAGTCCAACCCAGAAATCACGGGTGCTGTCGCGCAGGTTCGTCAAACGCTGCGCCACGGGACTCAGCGCCTCTTGAAAGACCGCGCGAGCGGGGGTGAGCACCCCCTGATAGTCCAGGAAAATGAGTAACCCCGCTATCAAGCCCAGGAGCAGCGCCAGCACGAAGGGACGCCGGGACGCAGGAAGCGAAAGGTGCTCGGCGCGAAGTTTGATGGGCCTGGTGTCAAGGTAGTCACGCATAGGTTCAGGTCAGGAAGGGGCAGGAGACGGGTTAGTATTTCGCCTTCCGAACATTCTGAGTGCGCGTCAGAATAGCCCGGTAAATCTTGTTATCGAAATTCTCGACCATCTTTCCGGCCCCGCGGGCCACACACGAAAGCGGGTCTTCGGCAATGTAGACGGGCATGCGAGTTTCGGCAGCGATGCGGCGGTCCAGGCCGTGGAGGAGCGACCCGCCCCCGGCCAGGGTAATCCCGTGCTCCATAATGTCCGCAACCAGTTCTGGCGGGGTCTCTTCCAGGGTCGTCCGTACCTCCTGCACGATGGTGTTGACCGGCCCGGCGATACCCTCGCGGATTTCCACGCTGCTGACCTCGACAGCCTTCGGCAAGCCGGTCAGCAGGTCGCGTCCGCGCAGCACCACCTTGATCTCCTCGTCCAGCGGGTAGGCGCTCCCGGCGGCCATTTTCGCTTTTTCGGCCATCCGCTCACCAATCAGCAGGTTATATTCGCGCCGCGCAAACTGGATAATCGCATCGTCGATTTCATCACCCGCGGTCCGTATGGAGTGATTGATGACGATACCGCCCAGGGAGATGACCGCCACTTCGGTCGTTCCGCCGCCGATATCAACAATCAGGCTCCCGACCGGCTCCTCCACCGGCAGCCCCGCACCAATGGCCGCGGCCATCGGTTCTTCGACCACGTAGGCTTCGCGGGCGTTGGCGTTCAGGGTAGCATCCCGAGCGGCCCGTTTTTCTACCTCCGTCACGCCCGAGGGAACCCCCACGACGACCCGCGGACGGGGGGGGAGGAAGCCAATGGTATGCTGGTGCGCCTTGTTGATGAAGTAGGCCATCATCTTTTCCACCACATCAAAATCAGCAATCACCCCATCTTTCAAGGGACGCACGGCGATGATGCTGGCGGGCGTTTTGCCAATCATGGCCTTGGCTTCGGCTCCCACCGCATGCACCCGTTTGGTCCGGACATCGATGGCGACCACGGATGGCTCGCTGATGACAATGCCTTTGCCCCGCACATGCACCAGGGTGTTGGCGGTACCAAGATCAATACCTAAGTCCCGGCTGAAGGTGCCGAGCATCCCGTTGATAGGGTTCACTGCCACGCCTTATACTCCATCTCCACTATGACTGCATTTTGGCTTGCAGACCCATTATAGCATATCTGAAACCTGCGACTGCTGATAGGAAGATGAAACATCGATGAAAGAGGGTAAGGAGGGTAAGGAGCATAAACGAAGAGGATGGAGTCCTGGGCGTGGTTTTTTCCCGCTTGCGCTGGTGGCTTTTGTGTGGTATGATTTCCCCGTACCTTCCAGAAGGCGTGACACAAGTTTGAGGAGATAGCGAGATGTGGATGGGATTCCTTCTGCGAAGGTGCTGGTCTGGCTGGTCTGACCGACTGGCTGATGGATACGGCCATGGTTGCCCCGGGCAAGCATGGAGGCTGGTAAGTGTCGCCACACGCTGAGGACACCTCAACAAACTGGTGAAGTCGTACCCTTTTCTAGATTGTATTCCCATCTTCAAAAACCACGTCCGTATGGTCTTCATAGTCTTCGGAAGGCTGAGGCATGAAATGGTGTGCCTCAAGGTCATTCCTGTGACGACTGGGGAAGTGTTGTAGTCATGACGATAGTCGTCTCTCGCCCAGTCTACCCGTTCAGCGCTCTGGTTGGTCAGGAGCACCTCAAGCAGGCGCTTCTGCTCAATGCGGTCAATCCCCGCATCGGTGGGGTCCTGATCCGCGGAGAGAAGGGGACCGCCAAATCAACCGCCGTGCGCGGGTTGGCGCGGCTCCTCCCGCCGATACCGGTGGTCCGAGGGTGCCCCTACACCTGTTCTCCCGAATACCCGGCCGGTCTCTGCCCTGTTTGTACCGGCTCCCACTCCCCGGGTGAGCCGCTCCCCAGTAGTATGCAACCGACGCGCCTGGTCGAACTGCCCGTTTCGGCTTCGGAAGACCGCGTGGTCGGGTCGCTGGACCTGGAACACGCCATCACCGAAGGGCAACGCCGGTTCGAACCGGGGTTGCTGGCCCAGGTGAACCAGGGTTTGCTCTATGTGGACGAAGTGAATCTGCTGGACGATCACCTCGTGGACCTGCTCCTCGATGCGGCAGCGATGGGAGTGAATACCGTCGAACGCGAGGGCATCAGTATCTCCCACCCCGCCCGCTTCATCCTCGTGGGGACTATGAACCCGGAGGAAGGGGAACTGCGCCCACAACTGCTGGACCGGTTTGGTCTGGCGGTCGAGATTCGCGGGTTGACCGATGTGGCCAGCCGGGTGGCGGTGATGGAAAGACGGATGGCGTTTGAGGCCGACCCGGAGGGCTTTGTTGCCCACTGGCACACCGAAGAACAGGCGCTTTCCCATCGGATTGCCACGGCCCAGACCTTGCTGCCCCACGTCTGCATCGAAAAGTCCCACATGGCAGCAGTGGCAACCCTGTCGCTCGAACTGGATGTCGATGGGCACCGCGCCGATTTGACCATCCTGGAGACGGCCCGCACCCACGCGGCGTGGGAGGGACGCACGACCCTCACCCCCGACGATATTCATCGGGCGGCAGAGCTGGCCCTGTTCCACCGTATGCGTCGTCACCCCTTTGTCGATGTGGGCGACCAGCGGGATGCTATCACGGCTGCGATGGAACAAAGCCGCCGCCTGCTTCAAGATGTGGCCCGCGAACAGGAGGACCAGGAAAAAAAAAATCGTTTGAGGGGAGATGAGACCACCGACGTTGCCCCCGACGCAGAATGGGACAGTGCGCCACGGGTGGCCGTGGTTTCGGCTTCGGAGCCTTCGCCGGGCCAGCAGGAAACCGGCGAAATCCCGACCGAGGATATGACCAGCGACATCGGGGAGGTGTTTCGTCCGCGACAACTGGCCGGCGAAGGCGATAGTCGTCAGCGGCGGGCCGCCGGGCGGCGGAGCCGCACCCGCACCACGCGCAAGCAGGGTCGGTATGTGAGCAGCAGACGGGCAGACCGCGTGACCGACCTGGCCCTGGATGCGACCCTGCGCGAGGCCGCCCCGCACCAGCGCCATCGTCGGGAAGCGCAGCAGAAAGCCCACCAGGAAGCGAGGTGCCAGCCCGGTGCTTCCCTGCTTCCGGAGGGTCGTTCGGACCGTGCCTTTTCCTCTCTCCCATCGATGGCATCTCCCTCCCCGCCGACCACATCGGATGTGGCGCATGAGGAAAGGGAGATATCCACCCCCCAACACCCGGAGCGTATGATGATTTTGTGGCGTGATGACCTGCGGCAGAAGGTGCGGGTCCGCCAGACGCGCAATGCCGTGTGTTTTGTGGTGGATGCCAGCTGGAGTATGGCCGCAGAAGAGCGGATGCGGGCGACCAGGGCGGCGGTGCTCTCGCTCCTGCGCGATGCCTACCAGCGGCGCGACCATGTAGGGTTGGTGAGCTTCCAGCGCTCCTATGCCACCGTGCTGCTGCCGCTCACGAGCAGCGTGGAGCTGGCCCAGGAACGCTTGCAAACCATGCTGGTCGGGGGGCAGACCCCGCTCGCACGGGGGTTGCTGAGCGGGTTTGAACTGCTCGACCGCGCCTGCAAGCGTGACCCGGAGACGATACCGCTGATGGTGGTGATGACCGATGGTCAGGCCAATGTGGCCATGAGCCATCTCCCACCCCAACTTGAATCCTATCGGGTCGCCGAAATGATTGCCCGACACCAGGTTCGCGCCATTGTGATAGATACCGAATCTTGCCCACTGGACGATGGGATGAGTTCGGGAGGGTTCATCTCCGCGCATGCCAGTCGGGTGAACCTGAAATACACTGCGCTGGAGCAGGGGTTAGCCCGTCAGCTTGCCGATCATTTACAGGGCGACTATTACCGTCTGGATGACCTGAGAGCGGGCGACCTGGCTGAGATGGTGCGCACTCGGATGGATGGGGGAAACCCTGGAAAACCCCGAAGATAACCGTATGAACGTATTTGAGGATACGGGAAACGAAAACAGGCACAAGTATCAGGAAGGATGTTGGTGATGACGGAATTGGAACGTAGGGCGGATGGTGCTGTGGGTGAGGTCCTTGATGATCTCGTGCGGGAGGCGAAAGCTCCAGCAGCCAGCACCGGGGTCGGAGTAGCCACAGCCGAGGAAGAAGGCATCTCTCAGTCTGTGGATGGGAAACGAGACGAAGCAAGCGAACATCTGGCAGAACTGGACCTGACGCCAGAAGCAGAGACCGAACCAGCGGGGAACCACACCTCGGAAGAGGAGACAGACGACCCGCTCCCCGCCATCGAGGAAGCCCCCACAGCAGAGGAACCAGCAGAACCAGCGGTATCTGAGCCGTCCGCTGCGGGACCTGTGCTGGCAGAGCCAGCCACGGAACTTGAGCCACCCGCGGAACCGGTCGCGGTGGCGGTGGCTGAGGTTCAGGAGCCAGCCACGGAGCTTGAGCCACCCACGGAACCGGTCGCGGTGGCGGTGGCTGAAGTTCAGGAGCCAGCCACGGAACTTGAGCCACCCGCGGAACCGGTCGCGGTGGCTGTGGCTGAGGTTCAGGAGCCAGCCACGGAGCTTGAGCCACCCGCGGAACCGGTCGCGGTGGCGGTGGCTGAAGTTCAGGAGCCAGCCACGGAGCTTGAGCCGCCGGCGGTGGCCGAAGCCGGGACGGACGAAGCTCCGGGAGCCACTTTCACGCCTACCGCCGATGAAGAATCGCAGACGCGCCCGCGGCGTATCAAGGACCTGGAAGGCGGGATGGAGCTTGAGGGTCGGGTGACATCTATCGCCATGTACGGGGTGTTCGTGGATATCGGGGTCGGGCGGGATGGTCTGGTCCATATTTCGGAGATGAGCGACAGCCGGATTGAGTCCCCCTCGGACATGGTGCAGATTGGGGACACGGTGAAGGTGCGGGTCAAGAGCGTGGATGTGGATGCCCGTCGTATCAGCCTGACCATGCGTCCGCCGCGCTCGCGCAGCGAGAACCGTTCGCACCACGGCCACGGCCACGGGCGAGGGAAGCGGGTGGAGATTGACCGCGAAGCCCTGTCAAACATCAAGGTGGGTGACACGATTGACGGCACCATTATCGGGCTGGCTCCCTTTGGCGCGTTTGTCGACATCGGCGTGGGGAAGGATGGTCTGGTACATATCTCCGAACTCTCGGAGCAGCGGGTCGAAAAACCAGAAGACGCCGTGCAGGTCCACCAGCAGTATCCCTTCAAGGTCCTGGAGATTGACCCCGATGGCAACCGCATTAGCCTGAGCCTCCGCCGCGCTCAGCGCGTCCAGAAGATGCAGCAACTCAACCCCGGCCAGATCATCGAGGGCAAGGTGAGCGGGATGGCTCCCTTCGGGGCGTTCGTGGATATCGGGGTCGGGCGGGATGGCCTGGTGCATATCTCTCAGCTGTCCGAAAACCACGTCGGCAAGGTTGAGGATGTGGTCAAAGAGGGCGATACCGTGTCGGTGCGGGTGCTGGAGGTGGACCCCCAGAGCAAGCGCATCAGCCTGACCATGCGCCTGGAAGAGCCAGAAGAACCGAAAGAAAAGGAACTGCCCGATGCCCCCGTCCCGCGGACCGGTCCGGCTGCGGCTCCCCGCTTTGCGGATATTACCGTGCCGCGGGAAGAGGGACGACGACGCGGAGGCGGCAGCAAACAAGAATCCCGGTCGGCCCCGGTGACGCAGGCGGTTTCAGAGGTATATGTCTCTGAAGATGATTCCGACGAAGAGGAGTTTGAGGGGAATGCGACCCTGGAAGACCTGATCAATAAGTTCAGCAAGAACCCGGGCCGCCGAGACCGCCGCCGCCGAGGTGAGAAGAAGAAGGAGGAGGAGGGAGAAGAGAGCGAAGAAGGGGAAGAGGATTTCCCACCCTCGCGCAAGCAGCAGCGCCTTGCGCAGCGCCGGACCCTGAAGATGGAGGGGGAGGAAGAGGGGTAGAGGCTTGCAGAGACCCTGTTCTTATGTTATCCTTGCAGAGAGAGACCGGAGTGAGAATTGAGCAAACCAGGGAGCACATAAGGCTGCGCTCCTGGTCATGCGATGAAAGCAATGAAGGACACTATTCATGCCCAAAAGAACCTGGCAACCGAAACGTATCCCGCGCCGACGGAAGCACGGCTTCCTGTCCCGCATGAGCACGAAGGACGGGCGGGCTGTGTTGCAGCGGCGGCGACTGAAGGGACGATGGAAGCTCTCGGTCAGCGATGAACGACGGGCCGTGCGGCGTGGCCACCGGTAATTCAGGAACGGTTGTATCCCCTGCGTCTGCCCTGACGCGAGCTATCGGGTCGTTGGTTATTTCCATTCAATGCGTGTGTTTGAACATGAGGGGAGATAGATGAGCATCGCGTGGAACCCTCGGGTCCCTGCCGGGTCGTGCTGATGCTCTTTTCTCAAGTTTGTGAAACGTGCCTATCGGTTGCGCCGCCCCGACCAGTTTCAGCGGGTGCGGCGTGAAGGACGAACCCTCGACCATACCCTGGTGCGGCTCAATGTGGCCCCCAACCGGCACCGAAAAACGCGCTGTGGGTTTGTCGTAGGGAAGCGCGTTGGGAACGCCGTGACCCGGAACAGAGCCAGGCGTCGCACGCGAGAGGCGGTGCGCCTGGTTTTTCGCCATATTGTCAGCGGGGTCGACCTGGTCTTTGTGATACGAAACCAGCAGGTTGCGGAGGTGGCATTCCCTGTGCTCCAGGCGGCTATCGTGCAACTCCTCCGCCGGGCCGGGGTCTGGTCCGAGGAGGGACCCGAGTAACGCCCAGAACCATTGACCATTGACTATTGCCTATTGGACCATTGCCTATTGGACCATTGAGGATACGTTCGCAAACATCGCACAACTTCCCAGAGAAAAAGAAACCAGCAAACTCCTCCAGAGTTTTTTTTCGTTTTTCTCATTCTGCCTATCACAAATGTATACCTGATGAACAGGTAAAGATGGATGGATATACTCATGGATAGTATGGATACCATACCAGTATGGATAGCGATGCTGAGCGGCATGTTCGCTCAAGTGGGAGACCTGGCTGATATCGCTATCTCGGGAGCGCTCCTCTTCGCCCCCTGGGATACATTTATCGGGTTTCTCGAACGGACCCTGCTCTGGCTGACCACCTTTACGGGCAGCACGGGTCTGGGGATTATTCTGTTTACGGTGGGGGTGCGGTTATTGCTGCTGCCCCTGACCCTTTCGTCCATTCGGTCAAGCCGCAAGATGCAAGAACTGCAACCGATGATTAAGGAGTTGCAGCGCAAATATGGGAAAGATAAGCAGAAGCTTCAGGAAGAGACGGTCAAGCTCTATCAGCAGCACAAGGCCAACCCCGCCGGAAGCTGTCTGCCCATGCTGCTCCAGCTTCCCATCTTCATCGGGGTCTACTGGGCGGTTTTGCACCTGCTCGACCCGGCCTACCGCGAATCGCTCAGCCCGGCGGTCAAGTCCATTCTGGAGAACGATGCACAGGTCAAAGAGATTGTCTCGCGGACCTTTCTGGGGTTGGACCTGGGCGAGAAACCCTTTTCAGACGGGAAGGTATTCAATTTTGAATACTTCAATGGCATTCAGTACCTCATCCTCCCCGTGTTGTCCATTTTGCTCCAGTTTATGCAGCAGTTGATGGGCATGCCGCGGGTGCAGGACCCGCAGCAGCGGATGATGTCGAAGATGATGCTGTTTATGCCGCTGTTCTTTGCCTACATCACGCTTATCTTTCCGGCTGGAGCCGTGCTCTACTGGGTCACGAGCAGCCTGATCGGCATTGTGCAGCAATATCTCACCTCCGGGTGGGGGTCGCTGGCAAATTACCTCAAGTTTTTGCCCCCGGATGGAAAAACGCAGCCAACCCTGGCATCGCTTGGTATCGGAGGAACCGAGGTGGCCACCGTTGACACGGTGTCGGGGGGGGGAGCCGCAGCGGTGGCTGCGCCGAAGCCGCGGCGTTTCTGGGATGTGGTCGGACCGCTGGTCGAAGCGGTCGAAACGGTGGAGCCGCAGGAAGAACGGAGTTCTGACCCTTCGGTCGACCGGGCCATTGAACAGGCGCGGCAGCATGGCCGGCAGCCCGCCAACCCGCGCCGTTCGCGCCGACGCCGGTAGCGGCGAATCCAGGGGGATAAGGGAAGACCAATGAAAAGTATTGAAATTCGTGCTCGTACGGTGTCCGAAGCCGTCGAACTGGCCCTTGTTCAGCTTTCCAGAGACCGCGACGAGGTGGCGATTGCGGTGTTGGAACCAGGGGAGGGGGATGACGAGGCGCTGGTTCGGGTGACGGTGGTTGATGAGGATGAGGAGGGAGAGGAGGGAGAGGCGGAAGCAGGGGCGGCGGTGTCTGTGCCTGCTCCTCCCCCCGCGGCCCCTCCCCCCGTCCGCACCGCCGAGACGCTCGAACCAGGCGACGTGGTCGGATTGGCGCGAACCATTCTCGAAGAACTGCTGAAACGGATGGATATTCATGCCTATGTGACGGCTGTCACCTCGCGGGTTCCCGGTCAGTCTGGCGAGACCATGGAAGAGACGGTCACGCTCCATATTGAAGGGGCCGACGAGCAGGCCATGGGGTTGATGATCGGGCGGCGCGGGGAGACGTTGCAGTCGTTGCAGTTCCTCTTGAATATGCTGGTGAGTCGCCACATCCGCCGGTGGCCGCAGTTTGTGATAGACGTCGGGAACTACCGCCAGCGCCGGCGGGAATCGCTGGAGGGGTTGGCCCACCGCATGGCCGACCGCGTGCGGCAAATCAGGCGGGCCGTGACGCTGGAGCCGATGGCGGCCTATGAGCGGCGTATCGTCCATCTGGCGCTCCGCGGGGATAAAACGGTGTATACCCAGAGCACGGGGGAGGGAGAGAACCGCAAGGTGGTGATTTACCCGGTGAAGTAGCCGGGTGAGGGCTTACCACGTACCACGAGAGGGTGGGGGTTGGGGG
>DAOTUF010000499.1:0-1786 GCA_034437495.1 Chloroflexaceae bacterium
AGCGGGTGCTGCCGTAGGCCGCAAAGTGACGGACCACCCCTTCCCGCGCCACCAGCACGACTGCCCCCGGAAAGACCCGCCGCTCCATGGCGGCTGCGACGATGGGAGCATAGGGGTCGGGTATGGTGCGGTGTTCGCTCACGCTGCTCATGCCTACCGATACGAGGTGCGCCGCTGGACGGCGATTTCGAGTAACCAGACGACCAGCGCCGCGCTCAGGAACCAGGGCCAGGAGTTGTCCCCAAAAGGCGTCCGCTGGAGCGAGAGACCGGGCGAGGCTGCTGCTTGCGGGTCGCCGGTGGGGGTCCACGTTTCGTCACTGATGACCTTCCCGCCCGTAGTATCGGCAAGGTGCTTCAGGAGCGCCACTCCCTTCAAGGTCCCAGTCTCATTGTCGCCCACCTGGTCAGGTTGGTCAGGCTGGTCAGGCTGGTCGGGTCGGTATTCGTCGGGGACGGCGTGGACATAGCCCCGCTCCCCGACGTAGTGCAACCCGTCGGTATGCGCCAGCGACACGTCCACGGCGTAGGCCCCCTCCCCCTCCGCGGGGAGCAGCAAGTCCTGGACATAGCGCCCGGGAGCCACCTGGTGCAGGGTCACATCCTGCTGGCTGTTGTCGGGGAGCGTGATGCGGGCCGTGCCGTCGGCCAGGTCCAGCGGGTAGCCCCCATCGCGGAAGGCGTCTACTATCAGGCGCACCCCCTCCGGGCGGGGTTCAAACTGTATCTGGAGGGAGCCGCTGTCTGGCTCCGGCAGGATGTAGCGAAGGACCTGGTCCCAGAACGGCCCGTAGCTGCCCCACTCCACCCAGGCATTGGCCCACGGCCCCGCCACCGACGGCGTCCACGCCACCACGCGCCCCAGGCCATAGTGCCAGGTCGCCAGAAGGGGGTCCTGCTGGTCGGTGTCAGGGGTGGGGGCTTGCAATACTACTTCGGCCTGCTCCTTCCGCATGGTCGCCACATACCCGGTCAGGTGGGGCATCTCACCCGGCGTCAATCCGTGCAGGAGCGGGTGGGAAGCGGCCAGTTCAGCGTAGAAATCGCCCTCGATGACCGGGTCGGCGCGGGCAATCTCGCTCTCCTGGAGGGTCAGACGGGGGATGTCCTCGGGCTGGTCGGCAAAGTAGTAGCGCCCATTGCCCCACTGCGCCAACTCGTTGAGCAGCTCCGTATCTGCATCCACACCAATGGCAATGGTCGAGAGGGTGATGTCCGCGCTGCGGGCCATATCAACCACGCTGCGGTAGGCTGCGCGGTCGTCGGTAAAAGAGCGACCGTCGGTCAGGATGACGGCGTGGCGCACGCTGGCCTGCTGGCGCATCAGTTCGGTCAACCCCATATTGAGCGCCCCGTAGATATCGGTGCCCCCCCCGACGCCGAGCAGGACAACCGTGTCCTGAATCTGCTTGAGCGTCAACCCCTGCCCGACCTGCTGGAAGGGGACGGTCCAGGACTGGCCCGTGTCAAACGCCAGAATACCAATATGGTCATCGCTCTGGAGCATCTCGGTCGAGAGAATGGCGGCCTCTTTCGCCATATCCAGCTTGGACACCTCTATCGGGATGGACATACTGGCCGAGCGGTCAATGATGAGGAGCAGCGCCACGTCAGCCCGCTGCGTGCGGGGAGGCGGGTCCACCTGAACGGGGAGCACGCTTTCGAGAGGGGTGTTTTTGTAGCCCCCCAGACTGTAGGCATTCAACCCCCCCGTGACGAGCAGGCCGCGCCCCTCGCTGCGCACAAACTCGCGCACGCTGCTCATCTGGTCGAGGGAAAGGTCATGC
>DAOTUF010000500.1:0-7054 GCA_034437495.1 Chloroflexaceae bacterium
GTGAGCAGCAAGCGCAGAACGCAAACTCTCCGCCGTGTGCGCATCGCCGCGTGTGATGGCGTGAAGATGGTCGCCGAGCAAGCCCGTCTGAGAGACGCCAGGGGTTGCCGCCAGCACATCCAGCGCCGGTATCAGGGGTTCGACGGTGATGTCCCAGGCCGGGCCGGGGAGCTGCGAATGCTTGAGCGCGTCGGGGGTGTCCATCGCCATCAGGCGGCCCCGGTGCATAATCCCCAGTCGCCCACAGTGTTCCGCCTCGTCCATATAGTGCGTGGTGACGAAGATGGTCGTTCCCTGCTCCGCCAGGAGGTAAATCAGGTCCCAGAACTGCCGCCGCGCCGATGGGTCGACCCCGCTAGTCGGCTCGTCAAGCAGGAGCAAGCGAGGGCGGTGGACCAGGGCAATGCCCAGGGCGAGGCGCTGCCGCCACCCGCCGGACAGTTCCCCGGCCCGCTCCCGCTCGTGTCCCGCCAGGCCAATCAGGTCGAGCACCTCCCGGATGCGGGGACGATAGACCGATGGGCGCATCCCATACACCCCCGCATAAAAGACCAGGTTCTCGTAGCCCGTCAATTCTTCGTACAACGCAAACTTCTGGCTCATATAGCCGACCAGCGGACGAATCGCCTCGGCCTGCGTGTGGATATCGAAGCCAAGCACCTGCCCCGTACCGGAGGTAGGCTGGAGCAGGCCAAGCAGCATCCGCATGGTCGTGGTCTTGCCGCACCCATTCGGCCCCAGGTAGCCCACCACCTCGCCGGGGTAGACCTCGAATGAAACGTCGTTCACCGCCGTAAAATCGCCAAACTTGCGCGTGAGGTGTTCGGCCCGCACCACGGGCACAGCCGGTTCGTTCATAGCAACAGGCTCCCACCCTTCTCAAACCCTACGCAAATAGCTCGTGCAGCGGCAACCGGATATCCAGCGTCTCGTCTATCACCTCGCCGCTGCTGAAGCTGCGAAAGTCGTCGGAGGACGCATAGACCACCACCGTCACCGCCGCCGGGTAGACCAGCCAGCACGAACGCACCCCGGCTTCGAAGTAGAGGCGAAACTTGTCGAGAATCTCCTGAACGCCCTGCGTGGGGGACAACACTTCGACCACCAGCAGCGGAGGTTCGGTCATCTTGATAATGTCGTGGGCCGGATTCATCCGACGCTGCGGATACACACAGACATCCGGGCGATATTCAACCCCCCGAACGTCAATACTCAGGTCCGTCAGAACCGTGTAGGCTCCGAGGCTGTAGAGCAGCCTGGCAACGGAGAACTGAACATAGCTGTGATTGAATGACGCGGTGCTATCCATCATCATAATCATCACCGGGCTTCCCCCTGCTGCTGAAGCAGCGAGATAAACACATCTTCCAGACCGGGCGCGATGGGACGCAGGCGGACAACCTGCACTCCCTCTCCCTCCAGGGACTCCGACAAGCGCGACACCAGCGCCGCGAGGTCGGGGTGTGGCTGGTCGCCCTCCCCTCCTCCATAGCGCTCCCCCAGGCGCAGGTGGAGCCGCTCCCCGAAGACGACCGCATCTTCCACGTCGGCATCCTCCAGACAGACCCGCCGGGCCGTCATCCCAGGGCGGGCCACCAGTTCGAGCACCCGCCCGCTCAGTCTGTTTGCCAGCTGGCGGGGGGTGCCCTCGACCAGCACCCGCCCTCCATACATAAAGCCGAGGCGATTGCAGCGAACGGCTTCGTCCATGTAGGGCGTGCTGACCACCACCGCCAGCCCCTCATCCGTCAGCAGGCGAATAATCAACTGCCAGAAGTCCTGTCGCGTCACCGGGTCCACCCCCCCGGAGGGTTCGTCAAGCAGCAGCACCTTCGGACGGTGAATCAACGCGCACGCCAGACCAAGTTTCTGCTTCATCCCCCCGGAGAGCAACCCCGCCCGGCGTCGTTCGAACCCCGCCAACCCCACAAACTGGAGCAACTCGGCGGCCCGCGAGGTGAAGGCCGCTCCCACGACCCCCCGCACCTCCCCGAAGAACTGGATGTTTTCCGCGACCGTCAGGTCGGTGTAGAGGCTGAAACGCTGCGCCAGGTAGCCCACGCTGGCGCGGGCCTGCTCTGTGTGCGTACGCAGGTCGTGCCCGCCAATCCGCACGCTCCCCTCCTCGCCTGTGAGCGCCCCCACCAGCAGGCGCATGGTGGTTGTCTTCCCGGCCCCGTCCGGCCCGACCAGGCCATAGGCTTCGCCCTCGTGGACTTCCAGGCTCACCCCATTGACGGCGCGGGTGCTGCCAAACGCTTTGTGCAGGTTGTGGGCTTCAATTCGTACTGCCATGTGCTCACTCGAATCGGACATCGGCAGGCATCCCCGGCTTGAGCCGGCCCTCAGTATTTTCCACATCCAGCGTGATGGCAAACACCAGCACCTTGCGTCCCTCGGCGGTCTGGACGTTGCGCGGGGTGAATTCCGCTTCATTGGCGATGCGCTTCACCCGGGCCGCGAACGTCTCGTCAGACCATGAGTCGACCTCCAGCGTGGCCCGATCCCCTATCATAATCGCGCCGTAGCGGTCTTCGGGCACATAGACCGTTATCTGGAGACTGCTGAGGTCTGCCAGCACCAGCAGCGTTCCGCCCGGCAAGGCCATCTCCCCCGGCTCGGACGGGCGTTCAATCACCACCCCGTCAATAGGGGAGGTGAGGGTCATCTTACCAATCTGCAATTCGAGGGAGCGTACCGAAGCCAGGGCCGCTTGCGCCTGAGCGCGGGATGCCTCGGCCTGGGCTTCGATAGCGCGGAGGCGCTCGCTGGTGATACCGGCGGTGCGGCGCTCAAGCTGCGCATTGGCCTCGGCAGCCAGCGCCGATTGCTGCGCTGCTTTGTAGCTCGCCACCGCCTGGTCGCGCTGCGTGACCAGCAGCGAACTGTCCAGGGTGACGAGCGTCTGACCGTCTTCGACGGGGTCTCCCTCCTCAACCAGCACGGTAGTGATACGACCGGCCAGTTCTGCCGAAACCGCATACTCCGTCGCCTCAATCGTACCGGTGGCGGAAATTGTCTGCTGCTCGGGGGCAAACCAGGTTTCGTACCCCCACCACCCCCCACCCCCGATGAGTGCGATGGCCACGACGAGCGGAATAAGACGACGCGGATCGGGTCGCATATCAATCTCCCTCCTGACTCCAGACTCCTGCTCCTAATCCAGACGTTTGCGAAAGCGGAGCGCGGCTGCTCCCATAATGACCAGGCCAAACACACTCAGCGCTATCACTTCTTTCCAGAGCATTTCCATCCCGACCCCCTTGAGCACGATGCCCCGCACGACGATGAGGAAGTAGCGCAGCGGGACCGCATAGCTGATGGCTTGCAGGATACCGGGCATCGCCTCCAGCGGGAAGAAGAGACCCGACAGAAAGATGGAGGGCAGGATGGTGAACATCGAAGAGATGACGGCTTCCTGCTGCGTGTTCGAGATGGTCGAGATGAACAGGCCGATGCCGAGCGTCGTGACCAGGAAGAGCGCGGCCAGGAGCAGCAGCAGCGACAGGCTGCCATTGATGGGGATGCCGAAGAGCAGGATACCCGCCAGTAAGACTTCGATGGTATCAATGAAGGCGATGATGATGTAGGGCGTGAGCTTGCCGACGATGAGTTCCCACGGGCGAATGGGCGTCACGATGAGCTGTTCTATCGTCCCCCGCTCACGCTCGCGCACGATGGAGGTCGAGGTCAGGAGCGTGGCGAGAAACTGCAAAATCAGCCCGATGAGCGCGGGAACCATGTAGTAGGCGCTTTCCAGGTCGGGGTTGTACCAGACCTGCGTGTGAACGTCAATGAGGGGGCGGAATGCCTTCCCCTGCCCCCGCTGCTCCATCTGGGCCACCGCCAGACGGGTGGATTTTGCCTGACCGATGAGTTGGGCGGCGGAGAGCGCCGTTCCCGCGACGGTCGGGTCGGAGCCGTCAATGACAAAGGCTACCTGCGCCGTCCGACCGTCGGCGATAGTCTCGCCGTAGCCGGGGGGGATGATGATACCGACCCGGGCGGCTCCCTGGTCCAGAAGTTCCCGCAGGTCGGCTTCTGAGCGTACATCGAACTGGATGCGGTAGTAGTCGGCCACGCGGTAGGCGTCGAGCAGTTCCCGCGAGGCCGGACTCTTGTCCTGGTCGAGCACGACCATGGGCAGGTTGCGGACATCGCTGGTGGCGGCATAGCCAAGCAGCACCAGCTGCATGATGGGCATGGCAAAGGTCATAGCCAGCGTGCGCGGGTCGCGGACAATCTGGATAAATTCCTTCCGGATGAGCGAGAGCAACCGCATAGTTCATCTCCTGTCTTCCCCGTGCTCCCCTGATTCCCTGCGCTCCCCCGCTCCCCCAGGCTCTCCAGGGGCAACATCGGTCGCAAGGCCGTGCAGGAAGGCCCGGACGTGGTGCTCGATCATCGTTTCATCGTCTGGCATGGGAAAGGGCGGGGTGACGGCCTTCAGGTTTTCCATCAGCAGGCCCCGTATCATCAGCGGGCCAAAGAACTGGAAGATGGCTGCCAGTGGGGGCACGGTGTGGAGGTGTCCCAGGTTGACCTGGCGCTGCAAATAGGCCGCCATAGGGATAACTAATATCTGGAACATCTGCCCGGCCACGCGGCGGGTCAACTCCGGGTGGCGCGGTCCTTCAGCGAGCAGGATACGCAGCAGGAGCGGGGTTTCTGGCTCTCTGAAGAGACGAACGTAGTTCCGCGCCACCGTGCGCAGGAAGATGTCAGGGGGGGCATCGCTGGTGTCGCGCACCGTCTGCCCGAGCGCTTGCAGCGGTTGATACTGCTGCATCACCGCGGCAAGCAACTGCGGCTTGCCTTCGGGGAAGTAGTGGTAAATCAGCGCCGGGCTGAAGGTCTCGGTCTCATTGGTGCGCCGCCGCACCTCCGCCGCAATGAGCTTGTTGGTCGTGCCCTCGTAGCCGTGGTGCGCAAACACGGCCATGGCCGCCTGAATGATGCGAGCTTTTTTCTCTTCGTGGTTAGTTTTGGGTCGCGCCATCGCAAAAGACCAGGAAAATTGATTGATTAGTTAATTAAATGAATGGTACCACACAACCGGCCCCCTGTAAAGGCCCGGCAGAATCAACAGAGCGCCCGACCCGTTTCCGGCTTCAGACGCTCTGTTGATGAGGTACTGGCTCCCGCTCCCGTGCTCGTTAGCGGGTTCCGTCGGTCATCCTCATCTTCATCTTCCCCAGGCTCACGACGCCCGGCGGAGAAAGGCGTCATATGCCTCTCGGAAGGTCTCCGTCTGTTCGAAGTGGGGCATCGCGCCCGTGGGGAAGGACTGGATAGTCCAGTTCTGGCGGGTGGCGACCTTCTCGGGGTTGATGTTGCTGAACTCGCCGCGGGTGCCATACGCCAGCCACACCGGTTGGGTCAGGGAGTGGTAGATATGGTCCATATCGCCGCTGAACAGCACCCCCGAGACGAAGGCGTAGGGGGCATTCTGAGCGCCCGGCTGGTGGGCCGTCAGGTAGTAGTAGTCCATCAAGTCCTGGTCCAGGGTTTCGGACGAACTGAAGGCGCGGGACATAAAGTAGCGCTGGCTCGGTCGGCTGTTCAGCAAATCAAAGAAGGGGCGGCCCCAGAGGGGAAAGCCGAACAGTTCTTGCACCAGCGGGTTCCCAAGCGTCGTGCCCGATGCCCCCTGCCGTCGTTCGCCCTTGCGCAGACCGGTGGGGGATATGAGCGCCAGGGTGCGGAAGCGGTCGGGGGCTTCGTTGGCAGCGCGGGCGAGGAACTCGGCCCCCAGCGAGAGCGCCGCGGCATCCACTGGCTCTGTCCCGCCATCGCGGGCAATCAGGTCGAGCGCGTCGAGCACCGCGTCGGTCATGAGCCGGGGCGTGTAGGGGCGCTTCGAGCGGTCGGAGAAACCAAAGCCGGGCAGGTCGAGCGCATAGACACGGCGGCTCTGGCGGTAGTACTCATAGAGCGGCTTCATCTCGTAGGAGGAGGCCGCCGCGTTGACACTGTGAACGAGGAGCATGGGGGGGCCTTCCCCCGCCACGTACGCACAGAGCTTCCCGGCCTTCCCCTGAAAGATGCGCTGCTCCCCTGACACAGCGGGCGGGAGCGACATACGGTGGGATATCGCCAGGTTGCTATAGGTAATCCAGCCTAGCCCGGCCACCAGCGGCGGGGTGAACAGGGTCTTGAACCAGCGGTGTCGGGCGCGGCTTCTGAGAGACATTGCGGGTTTGTGATGCATCATGCTGTTTTCTCCCTGGGTGTCTATAAAATTATCGTCTCGCTTCGATCAACGTGTTATCCGTCAGGTGATTCGGCGCGGGCCAGGAGGGCCCGGCGCAGCTTCTCGTAGCCACCCTGGTCCCACACCAGTTCAATCTCGCTGTGCAGCAGGGGGCGCAGGTGCTCGGGAATATCACAGGCGTCGAGTTTGATGGGGATGAGGTATATCGTCCCCTCTGGCTGCTCTTCGTAGACCTCCAGCGCTTGCTTCATCTCGCGCTGAAACTGCCCGGACCTGGTCACGGCTCGGGAAGAGAGACACACGACCACGGCCCCGGACTGCCGAATGGCTTTGCGTATTTCCATCTTCCAGTTCTGCCCGGGCAGCAGGTCTTCACGGTCCATCCACGGTCGAAAGCCATCGTCCCGCAGCCGGTGGTACAGGTGTTGCACGGTTGCGCGGTCGTCGGGGGCATAGCTCAAAAACACCTGCATCGGACGGGTTGGCGCGGCAGGGCCGGGCGCAGGCACGGCAGGTGCGGGCGTGGGGGGAGGCGGGTCAGAATAATGGTGATGGATCGTCGTATTTCCGAATTGCTGCTGCACACTGCCAGTCGGACGGTTGATAAAGCCCTGGGAATGCGGCGCGTGAATGGAGTCACCGGTTGAGACGGGTGGCTCCACGGGTGCGGGTGCGGCCCCGGGGCCGGGGGAGGAAGAGGAAGCGGGGTCGCCAAAAAGTGTCGGGCGCTCCTGACGGACTCGCTCGACAAGAGCTTGCAGTTCCCCCCGTCGTTCGCAGTAGGCAATCAGTTCATCAATCTTCCTGGTCCTGGTCATCCCCGCTGCAAACAGGTCATGC
>DAOTUF010000501.1:0-4310 GCA_034437495.1 Chloroflexaceae bacterium
CCTCCCTCCCCCGGGACCACGCTGGTCGTGGGTCTGACCGAGGCTTCACTGATCCTGGCGTGGCAGTTGAGCCTCCACCTTTCTCCCATGCCAGACCTCTGCTTTACCACGCGAGAAAAAGGCCGCCACTCCTGCGCCCACCCCTTTCAAGAACCCCATTCTCACGGAACGGCCCACTGGATTGCGGTGGCTCCTGGCAAGACCTACGACCGGATTGTCATTATCGAGGATGAAGTGACGACCGGCACGACCATTACCAACCTCTCGCTGGCCCTGCGCACCTATTCCGACCGTTTCGATATCCTGACCCTGATGGATATGCGGAGCAAGGAGCACCAGGACGGTATGGAACGGCAGTATGCCGCCCACGGCCTGAGCGGGACCCTCAGCTCCCTCAGCCACTTCCCGACTCCTCCCTTGCCGGAGCCTGGCACCTACCGCTGCCTTCCCCTTGACCAGACACTCAACCCGCACCAGCGCCCCCCCGATGCCTACGCCCGGGTGCTTGGCACGCTCGCCCATCTCTGGCAGAGCCAGCGTATCGGGGCTATCTACATGATTGGCGAATGTGTGGATGTTCCGATGGCGTTTTGCTCCTCGCTCCCCCTGGAACACCGCCCGCTCCTTCAGCATGTCACCCTCAGCCCGTGGGTCGTGGACGGGCAGGGCATCCGCACCCGCGTGGACTTCATCAATCATCGCAGCAACGGAGTGGCCGGCGATGCCTACTACCTCTACAACTGGAACCACCCCGTCTCCTCTCAGGCGGTCATTGTGGGGGATACGTCTACCCACGCGGTGGCGGAGCAGGTGCGGTGCTTTCTCCAGAACCACGATGTTGAGACCACCGTGCTTGAGGTACCGCTATGAAAAATGAAGGAGAGGATACGGGGATTGTCACGCCATGGCCGGGGGTGCGAGTGCTTGCCCGCTACGACGGCGAAATCGACCCCTACGCTGCCGCAAATGGTCCCCTCTTCCGCGGGGAAGAAGCGTTTGCCCCCGAGGTGGCGGGGTGGAAGCGCTGGAGCAAGCCATCGCCCGAACCCCCCCTTGACGAAAGCTTCCGCACGCTGGTGCTGGACGCCATCGCACAGCGGGCCGGGACCATCCACGCCCTGGTCAACACCCTGGCAGAAGCCATCCAGGGGTCATCTTTGTCTCCCCCGTCTCCCCCGCTGCTGGTGGCCATTCTGCGGGCCGGCCTGCCGGTGAGTGTGCTGCTTGCCCATCGCCTGGGGCAGCAACTCGGAGCACCGGTACCGGTCGTTGCGCTCTCGCTGTTTGCCGGGTGGGGGTGGGACGAAGCGGCGCTGCTTGCCGCCCTGCACACCTGCCCGAACCGACCGGTCTGGTTTGTCGATGGGTGGACCAGCCGTGGGGGGGTGGCCAACGAACTGCGAGCATCCTACCAACGGTGGCTGGCCCGGGGACACCCGGACTTTACCCGCGGGCAGGGGCCGCGCCTCGCAGTGCTGTGCGACCCGGCAGGGTTGGCACACGCTGCGGGCACCAGCACCGACTCCTTTGTCCCCAGTTCGTGCTTTACGGCCCCGGAGACGCTCGGCTTCTCGCGGGGGTTCGTGCGGGACGAGCCGGGGATGTTCCTGGTCTACGGCTACCCCCCCCACCTCCTCCAACCGTCGTATCTGGACGCCTGGATGGGGGTGCTCGATGCTCCCCCGCTGCCCTCCTTGCCCATCGCGGAGGCGGGACCATCCGCGCCGCTGCCGCCACCTCAATATCGCCTGCACAGCAATGAGGTGGTCCGGGCGCTCATCAACCGCTCCCCCAGGGAGGTGCTGTTCCGTGATGATGAAACAACCGTACGGGACTTGCTGGCACCGGTCCACTATCTCTGCACGCTGCGAGGCGTACCAGTGCGCTACCGCTGCACCGAGGTCGGAAGATGGGGTGCGCTGGTCGCTGCGCGGATGGGCGCGAATGTGGTGGTGTAGGGAAGGGAGCCAGAAGGGAGCAGGAAGGGAAAGATAAAGAAAAGAAAGGATACGATGACCAGTCGCCGCCCGCTGATACTTGACATGGATGGAACGCTGCTGCACACGGAGCCAGTCGCCCACGCCCTGGTCATCCCCGGGCGAACCCGCTCGTCCTATCTCGCGCCCACGGTGATGGAGTGTCTTGTCCGCCTCAGCCAACGCCTGGACCTGGTTCTGGCAACGGGCCGTTCGTGGGACGGGATGCAGGCTGCCGTGGAAGGTCTCCAGCGCCACGGCGTGACGATAGCGGGGTTGTGTGTGGAAGATGGGGCAAAGGTGGGAATGCCTGGTTCCTGGACCGTGCTGGAACCCCACCGGCAGTGGCACCGCCTGCGAAGCTGGATCGATGCTTCCCGTGACCCGACCTGGCCGCCATTTGCGTGGCAGGAGGACTTTCGGAGCTGCCTGGTTGCCCGCGCCAACACGTATGCCGAAGCTGAACGGCTGGCTCCGCGGTTCTTTGCGCGGGCGGCGGACGATGACGATGGACCCGAAGCGGGGT
Organism: Chloroflexaceae bacterium; assembly: GCA_034437495.1. GTDB lineage: Bacteria > Chloroflexota > Chloroflexia > Chloroflexales > Chloroflexaceae > JAAUSY01. The sequence continues at coordinate 2,503 of DAOTUF010000501.1, forward strand.
TGCGCGTGTTTCGGGATGGGCGCAAGGTCTTCCTGATAGGCGAAGCGGTGAACAAATGGCAGGCGCTCGGGGTGCTGCTTGGCGAGCGGGCAGCCAGCGGGGTTGGCTTTGGCGACGGGCTGAATGATGTCTGCTGGCTCACCCACATTGAGCGCCCCGGTACGCTGCCCGGCTGTGCCCCGGAGGTCCTCCGGGTCGTCCGGGCAGCGGGGGGCATAGTGGCTTCCCAGGGGGGACACGCCGGTATCACAGAGCTGCTCCGCACGCTCGAAGCGGAGACCCGGTGAACCCGGGATTGGGGAGCAGCACCACGAGTGGAGATAGAACGAGGAAAACATATGACACGAACAGGACAAAGACCACAGAAGCCCCGAACCGCACCGACCATCGGGGTATTTGTGCTGGTTGGCATGCTCTTGCTGGCGGGAGGAGGGGCCGGCGGCGGGTGGGGACTCGCTGCACGAACCACGCAGGCCATGCGAACCGCAGAGGTGGGAGGGGTCGCGCCTCCCGCGGCCCTTCCCCAACCGATGGTCATTGGCTACTCGGTGGAAGGGCGTCCGATAGAGGTGGTGCGCCTTGGCAGCGGCCCGCGGCCCGTAGTCATTGTGGGGGCCATCCACGGCAGCGAGGGGAATACGGAGGTGCTGGTCAACCAGTTGTTGCGCCACTTTGCTGCCACGCTGCACCTGCTCCCGCCAGAAGTGAGCCTCTACTTGCTCCCCGCCCTGAACCCCGATGGCCTGAGCCGTGGAGAGCGCTACAATGCCCACGGGGTGGACCTCAACCGCAACTGGGACAGCGGCGATTGGCAACCCGATTCCCGCGACTCGTCGGGGCACGTGGCGGGGGGTGGGGGAGCGGCTCCCTTCTCTGAGCCAGAAACAAAGACCCTCGCTGAATGGCTCCTGAGCCAGCGGGATACCTCGGGGCAGCCGGTGACAGCCCTCTTCTACCATTCGGCCTATCCCCCCAATGGCGTGGTGATGAGCGGCTCCGCCGGAACCTCCATCACCCACCCCTTTGCGCGGATTATCGGCTACCGGCCTTCGTCGGGGCGGTGGTCGGCCTACCCGGTGACGGGCACGGCTCCCATCTGGTGCTCCCACCATGGGATGTCCTGCTTTGAGGTAGAGCTACCCAACCATCGCCCGTTGAGCGATGCCCAGGCACAACGCCACGCCGCCGCCATTCTCAGTGTGCTGGTGCGGGGACAGACACAGCCGGACCAGCGCTGCTTTGCCGAAACCGGCTTCTGCATTGCAGGCCGTATCCGCGAGGTGTGGGAACGGAGCGGGGGGGTCGCGGTGGCTGGTCTGCCCCTCACGCGCCAGCAGGAACAGACCGTTGACGGGGTCCCCCGACAGGTGCAGTGGTTCGAACGGGTGCGCCTGGAACTCCACCCGGAGCACGCCCCGCCCCACGACGTGGTGGTGGGTCGCCTGGGGGTGGAGCGGTTGGAGCAGCAGGGGAGAAACTGGTGGACGTTTCCGAAGGGGAACGCGGAGACCGCTGCCTCTTCCCCATCAGACTGCCGCTTCTTTCCCGAAACGGAGCACACGGTCTGTGGGGATATCCTGGCGGTGTGGCAGAGCCGTGGCCTGGAGCTTGATGGGCGGCGGGGTGTGAGCGAGGCCGAAAGCCTGGCGCTGTATGGTCTGCCCCTGAGCGAACCCCAGACCGAAACGCTCGACAATGGCCAGACCTCCACCGTACAGTGGTTCGAGCGGGCGCGTTTTGAGCTATCGTCCGAAGCCTCCCCGTCTCACGTCTCTGTGGGGTTGCTCGGGCAGGAGATGCTGAACCAC
>DAOTUF010000502.1:0-8131 GCA_034437495.1 Chloroflexaceae bacterium
GGCGGGACCTCATCCTCAACAACCGCAGCGGTGAGGCGTCGTCTTCATCTTCGTCTGACGACCGGCGCTACGTGATTACGCGCATTCTGAAGGTGGGAGGGCAGGGGTCGGTCTATGCCGGTGTTGACCAGCACCACCATCCCTATGCCATCAAGGAGATGCTGGACTATTTCCGCGACCCGGATGAATACGCCGATGCCCTCGAGCGTTTCAACGCCGAGGCGGAGCTTTTGAAGCGCCTGGACCACCCCCGCATTCCCCGTGTCTTCAGCCACTTCACCGATGAAGGCCGCCACTACCTGACCATGGACCTGGTGCAGGGGGAGGACCTGGAGCAGAGAGTGGCGCGGGAGGGGGCCATTCCCGAAGCGCAAGTGCTGGTGTGGGCCGACCAGATCAGCGACGTGCTGGCCTACCTGCACGGTCAACAACTCATCTACCGCGATGTCAAGCCATCCAATATCATGATTGAGACGGATGGGAACGTGAAACTGGTGGACTTCGGGATAGCGCGGCTGTTTGTGCCTCACCAGCCGGGCACCCAGATAGGGACGCCCGGCTACGCGCCGCCTGAGCAGTACCAGGGGATGGCCACACCCGTTTCCGATATCTACGCGCTGGCGGCAACGCTGCATCATCTCCTGACCGGGCGTGACCCGACGGAGCACCCCCCCTTCTCCTTCCCCCCTGCCCGCGACGTAAATGTCCAGGTGTCGCGCCGCACCAGCGAGGTCATCCAGAAGGCGCTGCGTATGCAGCCGGAAGAGCGCTATCAGACGGTCGTGGAGTTTCGGGCGATGCTGCGTCCCCCGCGGGGGACCCCACCGCCACCCCTGAAAATGGCCTCTCCGGAGCGGACCGTCGTTCTTCCTGCTTCGGCTCCGGCTCCGCAGCCATCTCCCTCCCCACGGCCCGCCGCACCGTGCCAGCGCCGTTGTGTGCGCTGTGTGACGTGGGTTGCGGCTCTCCTGCTGATAGGGATCGGGGTCATCATCGGGTTGGCGATGTTCCTGCGGGGGGGACCGCACGGAAGCTCACCAACTCTGCCCACCCCCGCGGTCGTGAACGTCTGGTTCGAGACGGATGTAGTGGTGCTGGTTGAAGGCAGCGCCGACGACGCGGCCATCCGCGCCGCCCTCCTCGACGCCTACACTGTCGAGATACAGCGTATCTATGGCAAAGATGCCGGGTTCAATAAGAACATCTCCCCCTTTGTCGCCACGGACCAGGGCACGAACTGGGAGGAGGTCGGAAGGGAGAGCGGGGAGCAAGCGGAGGAGGCAGTGGGGGAAGCAGCGGAAATGATTCGGTATCGCGCCAGAATGCGGGCGTTTGTGCAGTAGCGCTGCCCTCTCACAAGCCATGTTCCCCTGATTCGGGTGGGATGACACGGTCCACCAGATGCGGACGGATCTGGTATAATTGACTGAAGGCAGTTCACGTTTTCCAGCAAAAGCCAGTTCTCAGTCCCGTTCCGTCTGAGCGTCCCATGTGTTACCTCAATGTGGACCAGACAACACCCGTATCACCCATGTCACCCGTAGCAATACCCATACCCATTCACTCATGAAAAAGAAACAAACCCGCGATGTGTACATCTCCTTTCAGGAAGAAGGAGACTCGCAAGAGGAAGTGGTCTACACCGGCGAGCAACCGGAACTGAAGCGGTGGGAAGAGAGCGACGGCACCCCTTCGTCGGGAGGACCACCCGCGGATGAAGCCGGAACCGCAGGCCCGGTCTCCACCGACGAGGCCCGTAATCTTGAGTGTGAGAGGAGCGCCGGTTTCCTTGCTCCGAACGACGGTCTCTATGGGGGCGACATGACCCTCATTGAAGAGCAAGATACCTTTCAGTGCCCCCTGAACCAGGTCATTATGACGGGGGAATCCGGCCCCAGTCGCATCCACCGCTTGTTGTTTGGTCGCCCACTGCGAGAAGAAGAGATTCCCCGACGGAAGATGGGCAAGCGCATCGGGTTGGCGGCCTTCGCTTCGGATGCGTTCGCGTCAGTGACCTACGCCTCTCAGGAAATCCTGCAAATCCTGGTCCTGGCGGGCGCGGCTGTGCTCAGCCTGTCCGTCCCCATCGCCGGGGCTATCTGTGTCTTGCTGGTGATTGTCACCCTGTCTTACCGCCAGATCATGTTTGCCTACCCGAACGGTGGAGGAGCCTATGTCGCGGCCCGGGACAACCTGGGGGAGCGGGCCGCGCAGGTGGCGGGGGCCGCGCTCCTGGTGGACTATGTGCTCACCGTAGCGGTCAGCGTCTCGGCGGGGGTCGAGCACATTGCTTCGGCCTTTCCCTTCTTGCTGCCCTATCGGGTCGTGTTGTGCGTGGGTATCATCCTGCTCATGACGCTCACCAACCTGCGCGGGGTGCGCGGGGTGCGCGAGACAGACTACTTCTTTCCCCTGCCCATTTTTGTCTTCCTGCTCATGATGTTTCTCATGATGGGGGTGGGATTCTGGCACTGGTTTCACAGAACGCTGCCGCAGGTGGAGGGGGTGCCCGTTCAGGTTCAGGCGATGCAACCCCTGACGATCTTCCTGGTGCTGCGGGCCTTCTCGTCGGGGGCGATTGCGCTCACGGGAATGGAAGCCATCTCAAACCGCATCAAAGTGTTTAAGGAACCCCGGAGCCGCAATGCCGCCACGGTCATTCTGATGATGAGCGGCCTCCTGATGGTCATGTTTATGGGGATAACGCTGCTGGCGCACGCAACCCACGCCATGCCCCTGCCCGATGAGACGGTCATTTCGCAGCTTGCGCGGACGATCTTTGCTCACGAGGTGCCCTACTACCTGATGATTGCCACCACGGTCAGCATCCTGATTATGGCGGCCAACACGAGCTTCGGGGGGTTTCCTCGCCTGGCCGCGCTCCAGGCATCGGATGGCTTTCTCCCGCGCTGGTTGGCTATGCGGGGCTACCGCCTGGCGTTCTCGTGGGGCATCGGCGTGCTGGCAGTGGGGGCCGCGCTGCTCATTGTCGCTTTTCAGGCCAGCACCACCGCGCTGATACCGCTCTATGCCATCGGGGTCTTCCTGAGCTTCACCCTGGCCCAGGCGGGGATGGTCATTCACTGGCGGAAAGTGAGCCGCCTTCCCCAGAACGAGCAGACCGGGGCAGACGGAGGAGGGGAAGCGGGAGCGACCGCCAGCCCTGGCGCGACCAGCACTCCCCGACCGAACCGGCCCGGTCTGCGCTATGACCGCCACTGGAAGGCAAAGCTGGCGCTGAATGCTCTGGGGTGCGGGGTGACGGCTATGGTCACGCTGGTATTTGCCAGTTCCAAGCTCAGCCACGGAGCGTGGGTAGCGCTCCTGGTTATCGGGGTGCTGGTCTGGCTCTTTCTCCACATCCACCACCACTACCAGACCATCGCCCGCTCGCTGTCGCTGGAGCACTACCAACCCGAACCAGCCATTGAGGAGACGCGCCATACCGTGGTCATCCTGGTTTCGGGGGTGCATCGGGGGACCTTGATGGCGGCCCGCTACGCCCGCTCCATCCAGGCGCACAAACTCATGGCGGTGCATGTCGAGACGGACCCCTCCCGGACCGAAAAGGTGCATGAGCGGTGGTCACGCTGGATGCCCGATATCCCATTGATGGTGGTCAGTTCGCCCTACCGGACGCTGGTCAGGCCGCTGGTCAACTACGTGAATATGCTGGCCTGCGAAGAATCAACCGACCTGGTGACGATTGTCATTCCCCAGTTTGTGTGTGTGCGCTGGTGGCACCGCCTGCTCCACAACCAGACCGTGCTGATGATTCGCAGTGCCTTTCTCTTCGACCGGGACAAGGTGGTCATCGAGGTTCCCTTTCGGTTGGAGGGGTAGGGGAGGGGGTCGGCTGACCGCGGGCCAGCGTCAGAACATGGAGCTTTCGTCTCCCTGTCTTGACACTCTATCCTCATTTATGCTATAACATACCCGATGGCACGATCTCGGCTATTTTCCATAGAAGCTTAAGACAAGCATCAAAGGGAGCGGTGTGGTGTCCCTATCGTCCCAATTCCGTAACCTGTTCATTGCTCACATGGTTGTTGCGATGGTGGTCTGGTTCTCCGGGTGGTGGTTGCCAGGAGCGGGAAGCTCTGACCCCTCCCACGCACCACGGCAGGCCCCGCAGCAGCAGCAGACGGGTATCGCCTGGGACCCCCCGAGCGATTCGCTCGATATCGTCGCAGGGCAGAACAACCAGACTGTCAGCGTCAGCCTGCGCAACACCGGTTCTGAAACCGAGGATGTGGCCGTGACCATGGACAGCAGCGATTTCCCAGAAGGGTGGCGAGTTGAAGTCAGTCCTGCTATTACCACGCTGACCCTGGAGCCTGGCGAATCGCAAAACCTGACGGTCTTTGTGTCGGCTCCGGAGAATGCGAGCGCCAATACCTACGTTTTCCGGATGCATGCCCAGACTACGGTGGTGCAAACCTTCATTCTCACGGTCAACGCCCTTGAACCAACCCCGACGGACACCCCGACCCCTCAGCCGAACTCCGTGGAATTGATTTCTTCGGATGTGGAGAAGGATGCGCTCCCAGGCAAGACGGTCGTCTACCGAGTGACCATCCGCAACCCGGGGGATACGCGGGGGGATTTTCGTATTCGCGTGCCTGCTTCGGACGACCAGTCGTGTCGGGCCGATATTCCCAACTGCTACGAAACCACCAGTCTTTCGTCCGTCGAACTGGATGGCGGCCAGTCACGCGAGTTCGATGTTTCGATTGTGCTCCCCTCGGATGCCAGAAAGGACGTGGTGGGTAAGACTACCGTGCGGGCGTATCTGGAGAGTGATCCCAATGTGTCCGCTGAGATTATCCTTTCGACCACGGTGCTGGAGGCCAGCCCCACCCCTACCGAAACTAATACGCCCACCCGAACGCCGACCCCCCTCGGTCGCATCTGCAAAGATATTTACGAAGACGACGATGAGCGTGATGGGGCCAGGGTTATTGATATCAATGTGCCCCAACCAAACCCCAATAAACACGAAGATGATGACGTCGATGACCGTCGGGTCATCTGCCCCCCCGGAGACGAGGACTGGATAAAATTTGCCGCCGTTGGCGGGAAGATCTACACGATTGATATCACGGAAATGGCCGAGGGGATTGACCTGTCGCTCGAACTCTTCGATGAGGAGGGGCGCAGTCTGGCCTTCAATGATGACTATTTCAAGCACGGGGAAGCCTGGATTGATTGGATTCGTCCCAGTATCGACTCGTGGCGGGCCCCGACCGATGGTATCTACTACATCCGCGTCCGCGACGCGGCGGGGCGGGGCGGTCTCGACCGAACCTACACGATTGAGGTGACGACCGAAAGCTATGGCCCGACCCCGATTACGGTCGATGAGGAGTGCCTCGACCTCTTCGAACCCGACGGGCTGCCTGAGCAGGCGTCGTTGATTATCTCCAACGAGCGGCAGGAAAACCGGAGCCTCTGCCCCACCGGGGACGCCGATTGGGTGACGTTCTTTGGGAAGGCCAGCAAGCGCTACTTTATCTATACGGATACGCGCAGTGAGGAGTATGGCAACCAGGATGTGAACAACGCGCAGAGTGGCGCAGACACGGTGCTGGTGCTGACCGACCGCGACGGGGTGAGCATGATCAAGTCCAATGATGACATTCCTGGCGGAGACACGCTCGATTCGCAGATTGAGTTCATTCCCGAAGTGGACGGCTTCTATTACGTGCAAATCAAGAATGTCGGAGATATTGGCAATCAGTTTATTCGCTACGACCTGGTGTTAGAATTGTGCAAGCCTGGCCAGACCGATTGTGGTCGGGTAAGCAACCCGGAGACGACCGCCAGTCGGTCTTCTTCCTCCCCGCCAGTCCCGACCATTCCAGCCCGCGAATACGCCACCAGGGTGCCAGAATATCCGACGGCCCAACCTGTGGCTCTGGCTCCCGGACCGGCGGAGCAGGAGGCCACCCCGGAGGTTCGGGCGCAGAGCACGGAGCCAGAGACGGAAGCACTGGCCTACACCCTGGCCGCCGATTTTGCCGACCCCTCGTTCTGGCACGAATGGGAGCGGACCGACCTGGCCGTCGCCAACGAACGTCTTGCGCGGCCCTGGATATGGGGACCCTCCGTCCTGGCGGTTGAGCATGAGCCTTTTCAAGAGGCGGAGGCAGGCTCTCGTCAGGTGCAGTATTTTGATTACGGGCGCATGGAAATCAACAACCCGCGGGATGACCCTGCGGACCCGTGGTTTGTGTCGTCTGGCCTGCTGGCGCTGGAACTGGTGACAGGCCGTATCCAGGTGGGGATGGAGCTGTTTCGTCCGCACCACCCGGCCAGTGTCGTACCGATTGGCGACCCGGACGCTCCCTCGGCTCCGACCTATGCCACCTTTCAGCAGGTGCTTGAAACGCCCTTTGCCGATATGACGGGCGAATATGCGCTCGATGTGCTCGACCGCAGCGGGAACGTGCGTATCTACGACGGCCCACACTATCCGGGGACGCGCCTGGCCCACTTCGTGGCGGCCACCCACCACAATATCCCCCAGGTCTTCTGGGAATTCTTCCATACGCAGGGGGAAATCTACGAGCAGGACCAGTATCGCATTGGTCCGCTGATGGACTGGCAACGCATCTTCGGGTATCCACTGAGTGAACCCTACTGGGTGCGGGTGCGTCTGGGTGAAGATGCAGCAGATAAAGAGGAGCAGTGGGTGCTGATGCAGCTATTCCAGCGTCGGGTGCTGGCCTTTGTGCCTGCCGCCTCCCCGGGTGAGCAGGTCCGGATGATTCCCATCGGTCGGCACTATTACCAGTGGCGCTATGGCGAACCACTCCCGTGAGAAAAGACGATTCCCGCGATGTTGTTCGATATCTGGTAACATCTCTCGGGGTTCGGTCTGCGACCTCGCTCGGGGAAGCCCGCGCTGCGGCCTATGTCGATGGGCGGCTTCGGCGTGGGGGGATGAACGTCAGCGCCGACCCCTTTCTTGCTCCAACTAGCCTCAGCCTGACCTATCTCTTGTTGTCGCTGCTCGGGGTGCTGGCAGCGCTGCTGGCGGGGGGAGCACCCTTTCCGTCGCTGCTGCTGGCGCTGTGGCTTCTGGGGGTTGCCCTCATTGATGCCCGGGTTGCTCCGCTCCTCCTTCCTCTGTCCTACCGCAATAGCCAGAATATTGTTGGCAATCAGGCGTGCGAACTCCCTCTGCGCTGGCGCGTCGTGCTGCTCAGTCCACTCGACTCGCCTGGCGAGGCGGGGTGGCTCTCCCAGTATGCTCGGTGGCGACAGAGTGTGGGGGACGGACGAGTGCTGGCGTTCGGGTTGCTCGCGCTGCTCTCCCTGCTGAGGCTGGTCAGACCGTCGGACATCTGGTGGTATGGGCAGATAGTCCCTGTGGTCTATCTCCTCATTTCACTCTTCCCGCTTCGCTCCAGCAACCATGCCTATGCCTCTCTGGGGAGTGCCGGGGCGCTGGCAGTGCTGCTCACGGTCGCTGAGCTTCTCCCCCCTCTGCGCACGGTGGAGGCGTGGGTCGTCGCGCTCGGGGCCACCACCACCGGCAACAGTGGTCTCCATGATTTGCTGGCTCGTTATCCGTTCCCGCAGGAGCGGACCCTGTTTCTTGCTTTGGAGAAGGTAGACAGCGAGGAACTGGGGTATGTCGCGCACGAGGGGGCGGGGGGTCAGCGCTCCACCGCCTCGCTGCTTGCACACCTTACGCACCAGGCGAGCACAGAGGTCCCTTCACTTCAGATCCAACCGGCGCGTTCTCGGACGGTGAACCCGCTGGCGATACCCCTGCACCGGCGTGGCTACCGTGTGCTGACGCTGCGAACTTCGGGCGACCCTGCTTCCCTGCACCATCTCGTTGAGCATGATGAGAACAAGGGGAACGAGGGGAACGACAGGGGGGTGAGCGGGGTCTTCGAGCAGGTGGCGCGGTTTATCGTTGCGATGGTGCAGCACCTCGATAACGATAACAATAGCGATAGCGATAAACCGGGGTCGTGAGATTATCTCTCCTTCCCACCTTACCTTCCCCCCTCCCCTCCCCTCCCCCCCTCCCCTTCTTCCCCGCAGATCCCCGCCGAATCAAAAAAGCCCCGCCCCCTGAAGGGGACGGAGCCGTCGGTAACGACTAGTGACTATT
>DAOTUF010000503.1:0-4238 GCA_034437495.1 Chloroflexaceae bacterium
CGATAGCACTGCTGGTCATCACCGGCATGATGGCCGGACACTACACGCTCACCTGGTCGGGGGTGCGCTATGCCGAGAGCCAGGAAGCGCCGGTTGCCCTCGCAAAGCCTGCCGAACCCGCCGGGTCGCCAGCGGAGGGGGCCGCTTCGTCCGCGCCTCCCGAGAGAGACCCCGCTTCCCCGAACGGAGCAGCCGACGGAGCGAGGGAACGGGACCGGAAAAAAGAGAAAGAGGCGACCCGAACCCCGCAGAACCGCGGACGTCGGAGCGCGGCAGGACGAAGCGCCGCCTCGCGCCAGCGGTCCGAGGGAACGGTCCGGCGAGGTTCGACCTCAGCGGCAGGTGGCCCACGCGGGCGGCTCCCGCTGGTTGGCCACCCCGTTGCCCCGCTGGTCTATGCGGTGCTGGTGGTGCTGACGCTGGTGGGCGTCTGGACGTGGAATATCAACCCGATCTACGCCGATATGCGGTTTCACGAGGGGGAGGGCTACAGCGCCCAACCCGGTATTGACGGGCAGGTCTACGGACTGAGCAAATATCTGGAGGCGATTCGCCACACCCCCCACGAAGACTTTTACTACCTCAACCTGGGGCGCAACCTGATGGAGATTGCCCGCGCCAAACGCGAAAGCACCGAATCCATCGGTACAGCAGAGCCAGAGGCCAGCGTCGAAACAATGCTCCAGCTGGAAGACGTTCAGGAGGTGGTGCGCTTCGTGCAGAGCAAAAGCCCGCTGGCGATGATGAGCTACGCGGAAGCCGTGCTTCAGCGGGCCTTCACGCTCAACCCGCGCAACAAAGACCACGCCGCCAACCTCGCCCGGCTCAACAACTTCTGGTATAACTGGACCCGTCAGGAAGAGCGGCTCAGGCAGTCGGTTTCCTGGTATGAGGAAGCGACGGAGGTGGCCCCCTACGACGTGCTGCTGCTCGATGAGCACGCCAGTATTCATGTGATGCTTGGCAATATGGCCGGAAGCAGCGGCAACCAGCAAGCGGCCACCGACCATTACCAGCAGGCGGCTACTATCTATGAAAAGGTCTTTGCCTACAACCAGCGGTACACGGCTCAACACAACATCGACAAGAACCTGGCCGAGGTATACCGCCGCCTGGGGCAGATGGAGCAGGCCACCACGATGTATGTGCATACTATCAATCGGGACCCGCAGGAGGTCAACGAGATGCTCCCGTCCCTGATTGCGGCGCTGGAGGACCGCCCGGACCTCATCCTCCAGATACGCGATGCCTACGCTGCCCAGGCGCAGGCCAGCGAGAACGCCGACCTCTACTCCGCGGTGGGGTTGCTTTCGGTGCGTGGGGGCGACCTGGAGAGCGCGGCGCAGTCCTATGCGCACGCTATTGAGGAGGAGCCGGAGAACGTGCGGCATCGTCTGAACTACTCGCTGGTGCTGAGCGATGCCCACCAGTATACGCGGGCGCTGACCGAGTCGCAAGAGGCGCTGACCCTTGCACGGGGGCAGGAGGGACACGAACAGGAGGTTGCACAGCTCCAGTTCTTCATTGCTTCGTTGCAGCGGATTGCCGCCAACAACACCAGCGGCGGAACCAGCGAGTGATGAAGATCAACGAGCCATGATCCATATCTTTCTCATCCTGATAACGGCGCTGGTTTCTTCGATGGTGATAACCCCCCTGGCGCGGCGGGCCGCCTTTCGGACGGGGGTGGTGTCGGTGCCGCGCATCCGGGATATCCACACCATCCCGGTGCCCCTGCTCGGGGGGGCCGCTATCTACGCGGCCTTTGTGGTGGCCTTTCTGTTCCTCAACAACCAGGCTCCCTACATCCGCGAAGGGGTGGGTATTCTCCTCGGGGCCACGCTCATCTCGCTCATCGGGCTGATTGACGACCGGTGGGGGATGTCGGCGCTCGTCAAGCTGGCCGGGCAAGGTCTGGCGGGGGGCATTCTCCTGGCCGGGGGTATCCAGGTTGCCCTTTTTCCCATTCCCTGGCTCAACTGGGCGGTGACGCTGGTCTGGGTGGTCGGCATCACCAATGCCCTGAATTTCCTCGACAACATGGACGGGTTGTCGGGGGGCATCGCCACGATTGCCGCGGCGTTTTTCGTGCTCCTGGCAACGATGAACGAGCCACCCCAGGTGCTCGTGGGGGCGATGGCCGCGGCGCTGATGGGCGCGTGCGGCGGGTTTCTCCGCTACAACCTCAGCCCCTCCCGCATCTTTATGGGCGATGCGGGAAGCCTGTTCCTGGGGTTTGTGCTCGCGTCACTGGCTATCAAGCTGCGCTTCCTCTCGAACGTTCCCCTCGTCACCTGGATGGTGCCGGTCTGTGTGCTCGGCATCCCCATTTTCGACACCTCGCTCGTCTTCGTCTCGCGCCTGCGGCGGGGGGTCAATCCCTTTACCACGGCGGGGAAGGACCACCTCTCGCACCGGCTGGTCGCTCTGGGTATGACCAAGCTGGAAGCGGTGTTGACCTGCTATCTGCTGGCGGGGATATGTGGGATGGTCGGCACCTACCTGACGCGGGCGCGTCTGGAAGAGGCTTACGTCGTGGTGGGAACGATGGTCGTGGTCGGGGTGGTCGGGGTGGCCTGGATGGAGTATCAGTGTCCGGGGGGGCAGGCCCGAACCCCCCCCGCTCCCAGAACGTGAGCCGGGCAGGGAAGGGGGGATGAGGGGGCCGGAGGCGGTCTCATCCCCCACACTCACCCCCTCGCTGTGGACATCACCCGCCTAGCTCTCGAACACGGTCCTGCCATTTCTTCATCAGGCGGTTGTAGTTTTCCTCGGAGATTTCGCCCATGGAGAACCGCAGGTCCAGGTTGTCGATGGCCTGTCGCACCTGCTCCAGGGTGATGCTTCCCCCGCTGGCGTGGAAGGAAGCTGCTCCCGCTCCCGTCCCGGGACCCTGGACAGAAGGCGGCGGCGATTGAAACGCCTGCGAGACCATCCCGGCCATCCCCGCTCCCAACCCCATGCCAGCCCCGATACCCATACCCGTGCTGACTTCGCTCTGGTCGCCAGAGATGGCCGCCGACTCGCGCATCGCCTGGGCTGCCTGGTAGCGCAGGTAGTCGGCTTCGCCCACTGCGCCCATCGCGGTGGCCTGTTCCATCGCCTTCGAGGTCTCTTCCGTCGGGGTAATCGCGTGCAGCGCAAAGGCAAGGATGGTCAGGCCGAGCAGGCCAAAATCATCGTGCAGCTTGGCCTTCACGCCCGCACTGAGTTCGTTGTACATGGCGGGCAGTTCGAACAGCGACATGCGCATCTCCCCAAGCAGGTCAATGAACTTCTGTACGATGAACCCGCGCATATAGTCTTCTATCTGCCTGGAGGCATAGATACCCTGCTGTCCCACGATTTTGTTGACAAACATCGCGGGGTCGCGCACCTGAAATGAATAGGTTCCCCGCGCCCGCAGCCGCGCCATGCGCAGCACCGGGTCTTGAAACCATATGGGTTCGGGGGTGCCCCACTTCTGGTCGATAAACTGCTTCGTATTCACAAAGACCACCTCCGCCTGGAAGGGGGTCTTTCCGCCGGTGGCCATCCCGATGAGACGAGCCAGGAGGGGGATATTCCCCGTTGTGATGGTGTGCCGCCCCGGACCGAGCACGTCCAGAGCTTTGCCATCACGAAAAAACACGGCCACCTGGTTTTCGCGGACAATCACCTGAGAACCGAACCGAAAGTCGCCCGGTCCCCATTCCGGTTCACGGTGGACAATCTCCTCCCCGGTCTGGTCGAGAAATTCGACCACATCAATCATTCGAGCCATAATCGTTTCTCCTCCACTGATGTGCTAACGCCCCTTGCCCTTCCGGTCGGGTCGTCGTCGTTCAGGTCGTTTATGGGGTCGGCTTGCCAGATGCAAGCAACTCCTCCCGTGCGTCGAACTGGGTGTGCAACCCATCTACCAGCGCCCGGAGATGGTCCAGGGCTTCATCCGTTTCGTTTTCAGCGCCGCCCGCAGCTATCTGCCGCTCCACCGCTCCAATCTGGTCGTGCAAGATGGGAAGGTGGTCCGCCATCCGTGCATCCCATTCGTAGAGCCGGTCGAGACGGGTTTCGTCAAGGCGGGCTTCGCTGAACCAGCCGGCATACCCCCGCGGCGCACTCTCCAGCCGGGCGATGAAGCGGTCCAACGCCCGCGTGATGTCCTCCAGGCGTTCAAGAAAGCCAAATGCACCGGCATCTACAGCGCTGCGGGTAAGGCGGGTGAGGGCTTCCCGCTCGGTCCGATAGCGCTGGGC
>DAOTUF010000504.1:0-1554 GCA_034437495.1 Chloroflexaceae bacterium
GGGAGCTTGGCTTTCGCCCGCTGGTGCCTCTGGGAAATACCGTTTCCGCATCTCGCTCCTTTCTCTCGTGTGCCTAACGAGCACTCCTGCTCACTTCTGGGTATCTTTTGCCTATCTAGCTATAGCTCCGTCTTCTTCAATACCCACTTCGCTCGCGTCTTCTCTCTTTGCATCTCGTGACAGATGATGACGATAAGGACAACGAATAGACCATAGTATAGCAAATATCAGGGGGAAGCACAATGTTCCCCCTCCCTACCGAATAATCAGGGGGAGGTAGAGCGCGTGGTCCCCGACCGGTGGGACCGGGGTGGGCGGCGTTCCCGCTGCGTATTCATAGGCTCCGCTGTCGCAGCGAGCGTCCCCATCCCCATCCCCGTCGAGCGGACGGGCCGTCCCTCGCTGGTCAGCAGCGGGGCACCCGTCGTTGACACCGGCGTCAATGGCCGCACTGGAAGGAGGCAGCGCGACGGTCTGCGTCGACCCGCCGTGGTCGGCCAGTTCCCCGGTCATGGGGTCGCCAATCGTCAGCGACTCCGTACAGTTGATGTCATCGGATGCATCGGGGTTGCGGGGGGGGAACTGGATATTGCCGCCACCATCGGTCAGGGGGTCATCCGCGCAGTGCTGGAACGTCCCCCGTCCCTCGTGCAGGGCCGTATTGTTGGCAATGATGGTGTTCTTCAGCGTGATGGTTCGCCCGTCGTTATCTTCCCGATTGAAGAAGATCGCCCCGCCCTTGTTCCCGGCGTGGTTATTGACGATGGTGCAGTTGAGATAGGTCGCGTTGCCCCCGCCGGAGATGGCCCCTCCCAGTCCACCTTCGCCGCTCTCCTCATCCGTCACGGACCGGTTGCCAAAAAACGTAACATTGGTGAAGAACGAGGGTTCGTTCCCGTCCGGCCAGACGGCCCCGCCCTGCCGCTCGGCGTGGTTATTGGCAAAGGTCGTATTGCGGACATGCAGCAAGCCATTGCCGTGGTACAGCCCCCCACCGAGACCGGCGCGGTCTTGCAGATTGGCCCGGACGGTATTCTCGTGAAAGGAGGTCTCTTCGATGAGTACCTCATCCGAGGGATAGACCCAGCTAAAGATGGCCCCACCCTGACCGGAGGTCGTGTTGCTGCGAAAGGTGCTCCCGCGGATGACAACCTGCCCGCCCTGGGAGGGGTCTTCGTGAAACTCGCTCGCCCCGTCAAGGTAGATGGCCCCTCCGCCATGGCCCCAATCGGAGCGCACCTCCGGGCTGCCGCCACCAAGCGCCTCATTCCCGATAAAGTGGGAATTGATGACCGTCAGGCCGCTCAACTGGTTATTGATGGCCCCGCCGTTGATGCCGCGGTTGTTCGAGAACAGCGAGTCGGTGACGGTGACGGTGCTGAAATCGCCGCTGAAGATAGCCCCCCCACCCCACTGCACATACCCCCCCGTTCCATCGTGGTTGTTCAGGATGCAGTTCTCAATGGTCAGCACGTTCCGTCCATCTCCGTAGATAGCTCCTCCGGCCCCGTCCTCACCGGGTTCTTTCCCATCCACGATGGTGAGGTTGCGGAC
>DAOTUF010000505.1:0-2190 GCA_034437495.1 Chloroflexaceae bacterium
GTGATTTCCGTCCAGCGCTCCGCCACCACGCTTGCCACCACCTTCGGTCCCCACACCTCGCGCAGGTAGGTGCGGTCTGGCTCCTGGGTGCAGATGATGGGGGAGATGCTCGTCGTCTGCTCGCGCCCTCGCGCCACCTGGTGCCCCGCGGCCAGCGGGCAGGCGAACTCCCAGAACTCGAACTCGCGCTGGTTTCCGCGGGCCGCCGCCGCCGCTTCCGCCGCGTCAAGGAGGGCGTTGTGGCGCAGGAGGGCGACCAGCAGGTCGTCGGTGGAGGTGCTGCTCACGACTGCGGCCAGCGGCTCCAGGTAGCCCTGAGTGACCAGGTCGGGGTGGAGCACCAGCACCCCCAGGCGGCTGCGTTCGCCCTCTTGCCAGCGGCAGCCGACCCCGCTGAAGCTCACGTCATCCCGCACCATCGCGCCCATCGAGGTGTAGGGCACGCCCTGGATGAGCACGAAGAAGGGGCAGGGGGTCGGCAGGAGCCAGTGCTGGCGCTCCTGCCCGTCGAGGTGGCGCATCGTGCCCGCAGGCCAACCCGCCGCCGCTGCGGCCCCGTCCAGGGCATCGTCCAGGCCCACGTCAATGAACCAGCCGCGGTGGATGGTGTCGCGGCCAACGACCTCCTTACCGCTCGACCACGAGAAGACGGGTCGCTTGACCTGGGTTTTCGGTTTCAATCGGGCCATTGCTCACTCCTTCTTGCTAGGCTGCCTGCTCCAGGGTCTCCTGCGGTCGCCCCGCCACGAGCGCCTCCGCAATGGCCTGGAGGGGCAGGGTGGTCGGGTCCACCGCGCCACAGTCAACCTGGTAGAACAGGTAGTCGTCCAGCGCCCACTCCGCCGTGGCGGGAGTGGGGTAGATGCCCAGGTCCACGCCGTCAAAGGCGACCTGGTGCTGGCCGTGGGCCAGGCGGGTAATCGTCCCGCCGCGGTAGGTTCGGGGTGCTGCTCTCATCGCTTCCTCCTATATCCGCTGCATCCGATTCAGCCCTTTCCACGAACTCGTCTGCAATCCCTTGTTCCAGGGGGTGCGGCGGCGGCGGGGAGTTGACGGGGCAGCCTCGGCGCGGGCGCGGGCGGCGTCGCCCTCGGCGGTCCACTGCACCTTCGCCGCGTCCAGGTAGCTCGTGGAGACGTAGAGACACTCGTTGCCCGACTGGACGGCCCACCGCTCGGTGTCGGTGCGCCCGAAGAGCGGGGCGTCGGTCGGGACGAGGGTGATTTTTGCTGCCTTTGCCATTGGGTGGCCTCCTGTTTGGGTGTATTCCGATTGATAGGGAAGATGGGGGTGGTTTTTCTGGTTGTCTTAAGACCCCATTGTGTCCTTGTTACAACCCCATTTTATCATAACAAAATGGGGTTGTCAAGACCCCAATCAGTGGTATTGACAAAGTCAATAAGGGCGTGCTAGAATTACAGAAGTAAGGAGGTCTTGATCATGTCACAAGTCATTTCGCATGCTCGCAAGTTGCGACTACAACATCAAGTAAAACTTGGACGGCGGATCTCGGTACAAGAGGTCGCAGGAGCAGTAGGGATTGATCGTAAGAGGCTAACTGACATCGAACTTGGGAGATTTGAACGAATTGATCGTGAAACGTTGACCAAGCTCTGTCAATACTATGATGTCGGTATAGGAGACATCCTGGAGTATGTCAATAACGGGAATCGGAAGAATGAAGGAAATAGAAAGTGCCTTGATATTGCCAGCGGTTTCCAGTCGGCAACAATATCAAGGCACTTTCAACCTAGCACTGAACCCCTTGATGAAGGTTCACTACAACCCTTTGCCCAAGCAGCATAAGGGTCTGTGGCTGTTCAGACGCCTCCTAAGCCCGAAAACTCAGGAAGCCCGAACCTGCGCCCTCAGTGTTGGCGCACTGAGAACACGGCGACAAAGCAAAACACGGCTCCCCCACCGCCGCCGCACGGCGCGAAGCAGGGAAACCGCGAGATACCTCAGTAATACGGGGTGACTGCATTGTAGCACGCTCTCTCCGTGAACTGAAGGGAGGATACATATAGGAGTCCATAGAGAAACCTATAGAAAAGCCCCGTAAGAACGGGGAGGAAGGATACGACCAATGCCCGACCTGAGCGACTACTGCCAGCCCGATGGCACCTACGACACGACCGCCATCATCCGTGACGGCCTCTCGCCTGCGTACCGTGCCCTCCTGGAGACGGC
>DAOTUF010000506.1:0-3208 GCA_034437495.1 Chloroflexaceae bacterium
GGACGACCCGCCGCTGGCCCCAGGCACCACCCGCGCCATCCACACGGCGTGGCTCCCGCTTCAGGGCATTGGCAGCCTGGCCGTGGCCTCCGAGGATGGCGCGGTGGGTATCGTCCGCCACGAGAATGAGGAAGGGAGCGGGGGCGGTACGACCGTTGCCCTGGCTACGGCGCGGATGGTCGGGGAGGCCGTGGTCGTGGTGCAGATAGATGGGCAGGAGATGTTTCGCTCGGCCCCGCTCGACCTGCGCCCGGACCTGCCCCTGGCGGTGGACCTGGCGGAGTCCGTTGGGGCGGGTCAGGTGGTGCGGGTCGAGGCGGGTGGTATGGCCTGGGAGGTGACACCGTGAAGGGGAGAGGAGCGGCGTACCTTCCCCTGGAGCCACGAAAAGAAACAGACTTTCTTGTGTCATAATGGCGATACAATAGGGACCGCTGGAGGAAACGACCATTGTGGTAGGTGGTAGGTTGTCAAGGTTTGTTGCAGTCGTAAAGAAAGGAACGAACGGTTTTGAACGGCATCCGAATACCGATCTTGAAGATTGGAAATGTGCTCATTGCATCTATTCAAATAGCCCTGCATGACAGCACCGCCATCCAGTTTAAGAATGACCTGCTGGAGAAAATTCACGAGACCAAAGCCAAAGGGGTGATTATTGACCTGACCGCACTGGACGTGGTGGATAGTTTTATCGGGCGCATGATTGCGGATATTGCGGCGATGTCGGGATTGATGGGGACGCGGGTTATCCTCACCGGTCTCCAACCAGCCGTGGCCATCACACTGGTTGAGCTAGGGCTGGAGCTTCCTCGCGTGCTGACGGCCCTCAACCTGGAAAAGGGGTTGGAGCTTATGCAGCGTCAGAGCGAGGAGGAGGAAACGGAGGATGTCATCACAGCAGGGTAATGTCACCAACGTTCAGAGTGACCTGGATATCGTGGCGGCTCGCTCAATGGCCCGGGATATTGCCAAAGCCCTGGGCTTTCGGGCCATTGACCAGGCCCGCATTGCCACGGCGGTAAGTGAGCTTGCCCGGAATATCTTGCTCTATGCAGGGACGGGCGAGGTGATAGCCCGACAGGTAGATCGCAATGGGCGCAAGGGCATCGAGGTCGAGTTTCGAGACCAGGGGCCGGGCATTGGCAATATTGACCAGGTGATGCAGGATGGCTATACCACCTCGCGGGGGATGGGGATGGGGCTTCCGGGAGCCAGGCGGCTCATGGACGATTTTGAGATCCAATCTCAGATGGGGGAGGGCACGACCATCGTGTGCCGCAAGTGGTGCTGATGTTTGGCGGGAGGGCAAGGGAGAGGAGGGGAGAGAGAGGTCGTGGCTGGTAGGAGAGGAAAACGGCTGTTTGTGAGCGTGGGTGTCGGGGTGGTTATTGCAGGGTTGGTGACGGTCCATCGGCTGGTTCTCCCCCACGAGGCCAACGACCTGATGTGGGCACTGCACGCAGCACGTGATGTGCTGAAGGGACACGACCCCTACGCCTATCCGTTTGATATCTCGCATATCCCCTACCCCCTGACCACCGCGCTCCTGGTCATCCCCCTGGCCCTGCTGCCCAATCTGCTGGCGACAGTATTGTTCCTGGGGTTTTCCTCGTTTTTGCTGGCCTATGCCCTGACGCAGCAGCAGCGGTGGTGGCGACTGCTGGCGCTCTCGAGTTTGCCCTACTGGTTGAGTTTGCGGTGGGTCCAGTGGTCTCCGCTCCTGCTGGCCGTTGCGCTGCTGCCTCCCGCGTTTCTTTTCCTTTCCACGGTCAAGCCACAGCTTGGATTACCCGTGGTGCTGGCCCAACCATCGATAGCCGGGTATTTCTGGTGTGCGACGGTGGTGCTGGTTTCATTGATAGTCTATCCAGCCTGGCCCTGGCGCTGGTTGGCCCAGCTAGGCCCCTTCAGTGGTCAGGTTCCGGCGCTGGTCCTGCCGTTCGGTCCGCTCCTGCTGCTGGCGCTGCTGCGCTGGCGCTCGTGGCGCGGGCGGCTTTTGCTGGTGGTGGCGCTGGTTCCGGCCCGCCTCTTTTATGATGCGCTGCTGCTGTTTGCCCTTCCGCGAACAATGCGCCAGATGCTCATCATGAGTATTCTTTCCTGGTTGGCAACAGTAGGGCTGGGAGTCATTGATGGAACCTACCATATCTGGGCAGTGCCGCTGGTCTACCTGTATGCGCTCTGGCTGGTGCTTTCCAGATAAGCGCCGGGCCGGCCACGAAGCGCCAGCGATGGGCGATGGGCGAGGCAAGCCCGGCCCCTTGCTACCTTACCTTGAGCGCCAGTCATCCACCATCTGCTTGATGGCAGTCGTGTATGCCTGGACGTTGTTTTCGACCGCAGGCGCATAGATGGGCACCACCTCGTCCACCGTCGCGGCCCCCCGCCCGGCGATGTACTCGTCGGCAATGAGCCGGTACCAGTCTTCGATACCCTCCTCCCACGAGGCGTAGTCCCGAAACCGCCCGTGACAGCGGGGGTATCCCGCGCAGATGATGTTGCCGATGTTGTGGGTCGTTGCGCCGCCGGGTTTGTGCCCGGCCCAGGCCGGGTGGGTGCCAGCGGTGCTTTCGTGGATGAAGAAGGCCAGCGCAAAGGCCGGGTCGATGTGGTAGGTATGCCCGAGCGATACCCACACTCTCCCGGTCCCAGTGGCAGGCGAGTGATAGCTTGCCAGGATAGCGTCAACCTGCCCGGCGGTCAGGCTCGGTGTCCCCTGGAGATGGTAGTCCCCGGGCGGGTGGGGAGCGGGCACCGGTTTGCTGGCAGGCTGCGGGTTTGCTCGGGGGAACAGGAGCGGCAGAGGAAAGACCTGCCCAATCGGGCCGAGCCACTGCCCCGGCCCCCCTGAGCCGGGCGCAGGCCAGAACAGCACCACCACCACCATGCTGAGCAGGGCAATCATTGTGAGGGCGAGCAGTTGATGGTGATACCAGAAGCGGTACATCCACCCCATCTCCCGCTGCCCCCACCAGCCGGGGCGACGGGTTGGTGCGTACGCTTCGGGGTAGCCCCTCCGCAGCAAGGCGGTCGTCTCGGTCATCGGGGAGGTCCGCTGGCGCTGGCGAGGATGCGGCAGGGTCGGAGGGGGCAGGTCCTCGTCTGCGTCTGCATACCCATCAATACTGCCGATGCTCCCAGAAGCAGCAAGGTCATCATGATACAGCTCACGGGGTGGGGTCGGCGCGGGTGCAGATGACAACGAGCG
>DAOTUF010000507.1:0-13175 GCA_034437495.1 Chloroflexaceae bacterium
CATAGTATTCGTCCGTACCTCTCAACGGTCAATCCCCAGACTGGCGCGGTAGGTAGCCCGCTGCGCCTCGCGCCCGACCTCGGTGGTTATCTGCTCCCACCCGTCGAAGATGCGCTGCATGGCCTGGTCGGTCGTGAGGGTCCCCGCCAGAAACTCGGCCAGCACTGCGTCCAGCACCACTTCCTGGTAGCGCTGGTTCTGGGGAATACGCAGGTCCAGCACGATATTCGGACTGCTCAGACTCACCCCGATAGCCCCGAGATATTTGCCGGCGGCCTCCTCGCTCATCCCCGCTTCCAACCACGCCTGCCGGTCCATAAACTGCGAGGTGCGGTAGGGGTTGAAGCCGGTTGCCCCGATGGTGACATCCACATTCGACTGGGCAGGCTGGCTCATGTAGGACAGGAAGGCATACGCCGCCGCTCGTGACGACGGGTCAGACGCCGCATTGATGGCCCCCGACCATCCACCAAAGGCCGCATAGGGGGCATGGTTTCGTCCGTCAATGGCGTAGGGACAGGTTATCTTGTCACATTCTACCAGTTTGCCCGTTGTGCGGTCAAGCACGCGGCTGGAACCAGGCAAAATGACCGCCCCCACCTGGTCCACAACGCGGGACTGCGCCGGGTCGATGGCCAGCGTCCCGATATCGCCCCAATCGAGCGAGAGGGCACACCGACCGGAGATGAAGAGGGAGCGGGTTTCGGGCAGACCAAGCTGAAGTTCGTCGGGGGGGCCATAGGCGGTCGTCTCTTTGAAAAGGTTCAGCGCGGCAGCAAACGCCTCGTTCCGAACCAGCGGTTCCATCGTCTCCAGGTCGAAGAAAGCGCCCTGACGGGTGCCCTGGTTTTGCAAGAAGGCCCCCGCAAATGACCACATCATATGGTAGGTCTGGTTATCGGGCTTCTTGGAGATGCAGGAACCATAGTCCGGTTCGCTGTCTCCGTTGAGGTCCTGGCCGTGGAAGTGGCGGGCTATCTGCATATATTCGTCCCACGTCGCGGGCGGGTCGAACCCCGCACCCTGAAGCAGGTCGGTGCGGTAGTAGACCATCTGAAAATCCCCGTCCAGCGGGATGGTCACAATCCGCCCCTGGTAGGTTGCGCTGAAGTCGCGGAAGAATGGCGCAATGTCATCCCACTGGATGGCGGTGTCGGTCTGGATGCGGGGGGTCAGGTCTTCGATATATCCAGGCGCGGCGTAGTCCACCAGCCATTGGGGAGCAAATACCACCACGTCGTAGGTGGCGGTACCCGCGGTGAAGTCGGTCAGGATTTCCCGGTACAGGTCGCCAAACGGCACGGTCGAAACCGTGACCTGCGCCCCGGTGCGGGCTTCGAATTCGGGTCCCCGCCGCTTGAGCGGCTCTGCCACCTGGGGGCCTTCCAGGGTCAGAACGTGGATGGACACCCCGTCGAACCGCTGCTCGTTTGCCATTCCCACCGCAGGAGTGGGGGAGGTAGGCAGAACCGAGGGGGCCGGCGGAGCTTCGGGTCCCGATAGGCGCGGCTCCGTCGGCGGGGGGGAGGCGATGTCCCATTCACAGGCTGACAGCACGACCAGCAACACCACGAACAATCCGGCGACAAACGATGGGGACCAACGGATGACCATTCTCTCCTCCTTCCTGGCACAAACCCCTGGACCGTTTGCATCCAGCGTGGGTAGGCGGAACGCTGATGTCTGGTGACACAGTTATGATATAAAACGGCGTGAATGGAGCTATTGTACCATAGCTGCTGCGTTGTGCCTAGACCCTCAGACCGCCAGACCGCTAATGGTCCGGAGAGCTGAATTGCAAGGAGCGAGGGTCTGGGGAAGAGGGAGCGGGGAGGAGAAGCGGGGTGTGGCTCCCCCCTTCCCACCGGGAGCGGAGAAGGGGGAAAGGCGGGAAACGCCTCGACGCCGATCACGCGATGTTCAGAATGACAGCACCGAAGCTCCTTGCGCGATGAACTCGATGACGGTCGTGGCGCTCACCGCTTCGCTTCCAGGTATCAGGTTCTCTGGTGAGATGGAGCGCTGTTTCATACACTTCTTGCAGACCCACAGCTTGCCCCCACCTTCAAGAAATACGTCAATGAGGTCTTTCACTCGGTCGAACGGTGGGACATGAATGGCTTCGCTGTACCCCTCCTGCGCGAGGTACACCCCGTCGATGCTGAGCGATACCACCGTCTCGTGCTCGGCGGCGATGGCAGCAGTTGCCAGCGTCAATGCTGCCGACGGGCGGTCTGGAACGTCTCTGCCGTGCGTGACGTTGAGCAATATCCTGGACATAGCTTTTCCTCCTTGTATCCTTCTCTCACCTCTTCTTACCAGTATCCCCGATTATCCCCGATTACCCCCCCAGTTCGACCATCCGCCGCAGCGTGGGTACCTCCCCCTGTGCCAGCCCATGCCCCCACGGTTTGCGCCACACCGCCAGACGGAAAAGTTCCTCCAGTTCTTGCTGCGTGGCCCCTGCTCGCACCGCGGCCCGGAGGTCCACCTCGTCATTGTGGAGCAAGCAGAGGTGGATGTGCCCGCTGGCCGTGAGGCGAACGCGGTTGCACGAATCGCAAAAAGGCTCGGTGACGCTGCTGATGAAACCGAGACGGCCCGATGCTCCGGGGATGCGGTAGGAGCGGGCGGAATTGCCCGGCGTGTCGGGCAGCGGCTCCAGCGGACCATAGACGGCCTCAATCCGGCGGAGCAGTTCTTTCCCCCCCACAAGCTGCGCCCGCGCCAACTCAACCATCCCGG
Source organism: Chloroflexaceae bacterium (assembly GCA_034437495.1). GTDB lineage: Bacteria > Chloroflexota > Chloroflexia > Chloroflexales > Chloroflexaceae > JAAUSY01. The sequence goes on from DAOTUF010000507.1 coordinate 2,746, forward strand.
TCATCGGCATCATCTCGATGAACCGAACCTCCCAGGGGGAACGCAGAGTGAGCGCCGCAAAATCAAGAAGCTCGTCGTCATTCACCCCGCGCAGCACCACCGTATTGAGACGCACCGGGTGCAGTCCATTCGCCGCCGCTGCCTCAATCCCCGCCCATACCTGCTGCACGTCGCCCCCCGTGAGCCAGCGCATCTTTTCGGGCAGGAGGGTGTCCAGGCTGATGTTGACGCGGTCCAGCCCCGCGGCTCGCAGAGGAGCCGCAAGGCGCGGCAGCAGGACCCCGTTGGTGCTCATGGTGAGGTATTCGATACCAGGCAGAGCTTTGATAGCTCGAACCAGTTCGACCAACCCCGCCCGCAAAGTCGGTTCCCCCCCGGTCAACCGTATCTTGGAGATGCCCACCGCCGCCGCCGCCTGGATGACCCGCACCAGTTCGGCGTTGGTCAGGTGCTCTGAAGGTGGGGTCAGAGGACGGTGTTCCGACGGGACACAGTAGCGGCACCGCATATTGCAGCGGTCGGTCAGGGAGACGCGCAAATAGGTGATGGGCCGTCCATGCGCATCGGTGAGCACGGGTGGCCGCGGGTGAGGGTGTTGCTCCGCGGGGGGAGGCTCCCGGGTGCCTGGAACTGGCCGGCGGCTCAGAAAACGCTGCTCTATCAGGTCGGCCACGCCCTCGACATCATCAAGCGCAAAGGTGGGGCACGGCCCATCGAACCCCCCGTCTGTCACCAGCGCCAGCAGTTCTTCGGGTGGCACCAGCGGGTGGGGGCTGCGGGCCATCCGCACCACCTCAATGCGCGGCTTGCCCGCCTGACGGTACCCCTCCGTCAGCACCAGGTCTACGGCCTCTGGAAAGCAGGCGATGAGCGCATCGAGCGTGGGAGGGTGCGCCACACGCCCCATCACCGCCACCTGTGCATCACTGGCCAGGGCGACCCACTGGCTCCCGGCCTGCCTCAGCCGCCAGCTATCCTTCCCCGGATAATCTACCTCGAACTGGTGGGCATCGTGCTTGATACACCCCACGCGGTAGCCCCGTTCTTGCAACACGGGGATGAGCCGTTCGAGGAAGGTGGTCTTGCCCGACCCCGAACGCCCGACAAACGACACCACCGGTACGGTCATATGCGGGCGCTCCCTCCGTCCGCTGCTTCCCCTGCTTCCCCTGCGCGTTCTTCTCCCCACCCGGCCCACCCGGCCAGTGGCCTCACCTCGACCATCTCACCGGCCTGGTAGCCGCCCTGCTCCGGAACCATCAGCAGACCATTGGCCTCTACCAGCGTGCTGACCGCATGGGAGCCGCGACCCCTGCCGCACCGTGCAACCCGGTAGCCCGTCTCTGCGGCATAGACGCGGACGGGGAGGTAGGATGGTCGGGTGGTTCCCGGCGCGGCCTCGTCAAGCCGGGCCCATATTCGCGGGGGATGAGGTTCCCGGCCCTGCATGTGCCGCAGAGCCGCCCGTACAAACACCTCACTCACCACGAAGGCGGAGAAGGGATTGCCCGGCAGCCCGAACAGCGGTACGGGTGGCTTCCACTCCCCGCGGCCTGCCCCCTTACCCGGTCCTTCTCCGGCCCTGGGCCGTCCATCGAGCACCCCGGCCACCAGCGGCTTTCCGGGCTTCATCCGCACCTTCCAGAATACCATGGTGCCCATCGATTCCAGAACCCCTTTGACCCTATCGTAGTCGCCCACCGAGACCCCCGCGGTCGTCAGGACAAGGTCCGGGGCGTGGTCGAGCGCTTCCCGAAGCCTTTGCAGCAGAGATGCTTCGGTGTCGCGGGCTATGCCCAGGGGCAGGGAGATGCCCCCACAGCGCGAGACAAGGGCCGCCAGCATAGGGGTATTGGCGTCATAGACCTGGCCCGGCTCGCGGGGAGCGCCAGCAGGCACCAGTTCATCGCCCGTCGCCACAAGAGCCACACGCGGACGGCGTACGACCGCTACCTCTGCCACACCGAGCATTGCCAGCAAGGTGACATCCTGGGGGGCCAGCACCCGCCCGGCCCGTAGCACCGTTTCTCCTGCTGCCACATCTTCGCCAACCCGCCGGATATGCTGCCCGGGCCTGACCGTGCGGGGGTCAACCCGCACCACTCCGCCCGGGCCGGGCGTCGTCTCTTCAAGCGGGACGACCGTATCGGCTCCGGTCGGTACGGCAGCCCCCGTCATAATCCGCACTGCGGTGCCACGTTCCACCTCCCCGCCGAAGCCTCCGCCGGCAGCCACCTCCCCCACCAACCGCAGGGGGACTTCGCCCGTACCAGCGCCAGCACCAGAGGACCCATCTTCGGAACGGAGCGCGAACCCATCCATTGCGGCGTGGGCAAAGGGGGGAAGCGGCCCATGCGCCACCACCTCCGCAGCAAGTACCCGTTCGGCGGCCTCGCTGAGCATAACCCGCTCGGAGGGCAGCCGCGGGCAGAGGGTAAGTATGTGTCGCAATGCTTCGTCAACCTCGATGTCGGTGGGAAATGCGCTTGCGTCTGGCCTCGTTGTCATATCCATGTCTATGGATCTTCACATCTTCGCTTTACTTCGCTTGTTCCCTATCATAGCCGGTTCACCACGCTCTTCCTATCCCCTTTGCAGGGGATTTGTCTTTTATACCAAAAAACGGCAGCACCCCCGTGTCAGGCGATGCTTTGTTCGCGGCGGTGCATCATGCGTGTTCCTGCCCTCTGGCCAGCGACGTGCGGAGGGGGCAGGGTCCGGTGTGCTGCCCCGTCACGGCGCACATCGGCAACCCCTTTTCGGTGAAGGAGCAGCGGGGTGGGAACCGGTAGGGTCTCTGTTCGTGCTCGTCCTCATGCCCGTTATGCCCGTTGCCGTTCCCATGACCGTTGCCGTTCCCATGACCATTCCCATGACCGTTGCCGTTCCCATGCCCGTTGCCGTTCCCATGCCCATGCCCATTCAGATCAATGAAGCCGTAGCGCACCGCTTCGAGAACGGCGAGAAAGCGGCTCGACTGGTTGAGCTTCATCATGATATTCTTCGCATGGCTGCGGACCGTCTCCTCGCTCAGCGAAAGGTGATGGGCGATTTCGCGGTAGGTGTCCGGGCTGGCCAGATTGTGCAATATCTGTTGTTCTCGCGGTGTGAGGTAACATTCCAGTGGCAGAGCGGTCTGCTGCTGCCGAAGGTGCCGTTCCAGAAGCGGGTGCTGATAGGGTTCGCCGTGAGCTACCTTGCGGATGGCCTGCACCAGTTCATCAATACGGGCCTCACGCGGGATGAGGTGGTCCAACCCGATGATCATCATGCGCATGAGCGCTTTGGGAAAGCCTTTGTCAGCTCCAATGCTGGTCAGAACCAGTATCGGCGTATCAGGAAACGCCATATGCAAGGTGAGCGTGGCCGTCACGGACTCGTTGTCGGTTTCAATTTGATTGAGTAAAATCAGGTCGGGCCGCAATCCACGTATCGTTTCAATCGCCCGGTCGTCGTTTCCCACGGTCCCCACAACTTCAAAATCAGGTTCCAACGAAAGAAGCATCGCTAACCCCTTGCGAATCACCACATGATCATCAACTACCACTATCGTGACGTGTTCCTGGCTCATTCCACCTGCTCCTTTCTTGCCTTGTCTTGCCTTGTCTTTCCCTTCCTACCACTCGGGCAAATCTTCCTCACCTGACCACCTGACCACCTGACCACTCGACGGATCGGCCTGGTCCCTGCACCGACTAATAATACCCTGGGGTTATATAACTCATAACCAGATTTTATAGGTTGATTATAGACAACAACCCGCGGGTTGTCAAGTTGAGCGTTCCCGGGACAAAATCTTCAAATTCGAAGGACTATCCCCTGCAAAGGGGATAGACATGGGGGGGTAGACCCCGTATACTTGAATAAGTCAGCAACAATTAACACCAAAACCAACAAACCAGACGGATATCGTTTCCATTCTGGTACTTCCCGGGTCTTCCGCGGGTTGAAATCACAGAGGAAGCAGGAGAACTTTTTTGTTTCGGGCAAGGCCCCCTTGCTCGGGGGTAATCTTTACTCAAAAAACACCCATGAAAAGCTCATTTCCTCACTATCCGCGGAAAGTTTACGTGCGAAGGACCAAACGAAGGAGAAACTAAAGACCTATGGAACTCCAGGCCGACAAAATTCTCGATTGTTCCGGGATGAATTGCCCGATGCCCGTGGTCAAAACATCGAAAGCCATCAAAGAATTGGATGTCGGGCAGGTGCTCAAAGTCATCGCCACCGACCCTGGCGCTCCCGCCGATATGCAGGCGTGGGCCCGCCAGACGGGGAATGAACTGCTGCTCTCGGATCAGGATGGGAACACATATACCTTTCATTTTCGCCGGGCGAAGTAGGAAGCAGCAGCACACACAGGAGGTGGTATGGCAAAGTCTGACCCTGAAGCTCCCCGCCGACTGGCGATGATAGCCAGCCGCGGGACCCTCGACTGGGCGTATCCGCCCTTCCTGCTCGCAAGCGGGGCCGCCGCGATGGGGTGGGAAGTCGGTATCTTCTTCACATTCTACGGACTTCCACTCCTGGCCAAAAAGATCGATGCGGTCGTCACGCCGCTTGGCAACCCGGCCATGCCTATGCGAATGCCGTTCGGACCGGAAGGATTGCAAAAAACGGACCTTCCGATGCCGCAGTTCTTGATGATGGTGCCGGGGTTTAACCATCTGACGACCAACCTGATGAAGCAGACCTTCAAGAACAAGGGGGTCGCCTCTATCAACGAACTCCGCGACCTGTGCATCGAGGCCGAGGTGCAGATGGTCGCCTGTCAGATGACGATGGACGTGTTTGGCTATAGCAAGGAAGATTTTATCCCACAGATAAGCTTTGGCGGAGCAGGAACCTTCCTCGATTACGCCGCCGATGCCGATGTGCAGCTTTTTATTTAGGAGAGAGGACAAGCTATGAGTGACGAAACCCCAAAAATTATCTATGTCTTTACCCACGGCCCGGACATGCCGAAGCGCAGCGCGACCCCCTTCTACCTGGCCACCGCCGCCGCCGCGATGGACGCCGAGGTGAGCATCTTTTTCACTATGGAAGGCTCGTTGTTGCTGAAGAAGGGGTTGGCCGAAGATCTCAAGATTCCGCGGGCGAAGGGCGAAGGGGCCCCGCTGATCAACTTCATCAACCAGGCCGTTTCCCTCGGGGTCAAGCTCTATGTGTGTCAACCCTCGCTCGATTTGAGCGGATTGACCATGGACGACCTCATTGACGGGGTGGAACTGATAGGCGGAGCCGCCTTCAACGAAATGGCCCTGGAAGCTGATACGGTCATCTCGTTCTAACGGACGAGCAGACGAACGGAAACCAACAAAAAGTAAAGATTGGGAGGTACGACTTGATAGCCTGGGAAGCTGGCAAACAGGCGGGCTGTTATCCGCACGTCGCACGCGAAGAAAAGGACCGCCTGTTTCGTGAAATCAAAGATGATGAACGCTATACCGATTATCTCTATGGATGTTATGAGTGCGGCATCTGTGTCTCGGCCTGTCCATCCGCTCGTTTCTACAACTACAGCCCCCGCGTGATTGCCCAGGCGATGTCCCGTGAAGATGTTGACCGGGTCTATGAAATCCTCATTGAAGACATCTGGAACTGTGCCCAGTGTTTCTCCTGCACGCGCTGCCCCCGCCAGAATAACCCCGGCGGGTTGGTGAGCATCATCCGCGAGGTAGCCGTCCGCAACGGTATCCAGGAAACCCGCGATGTGCTCCAGGGCTACAGCCGGGTCATCTACAAAGTGATGCTCAAGGGCAACCAGGTGTCGCCCGACATGCTCCAGCCGGAGTTTTTTGCCGACTGGGGGACGTGGGTGGATGGATTCACGAAGAACATGCGCGAGTGGCGGCGGGCCATCCCCCTGGAAAGCCTGCGCGGTGTCACCGACGCCTCGTGGCGCACCGACGACAAAACCCTGGTCGAACTCTATACCATCTGGTTCGAAACCGGCAATGTTGAACTCATCCGCGAGGTGGACGAAGGGTTGTACGAACTGTTGAAGAACACGATGGAAGAAGAACTGGAGGATGCCGAAGATGAAGACTGAACCCGGGTCCTGTGTGCAGCAGATTTTGCAGAAGAAACGGCAGCCGGTTCGGCGCGACCCGACGAAGGCTCCGACCCACGATATACGCGAAGAACTCTTCGAACTGGAAGCCCGCGGCGAACTGATCGTCCACCGGGTGCCCGAACCCTACCTCGAAGTGCAGACGAAGTTCGGGCGCACGAAGAAGATACCGGTAGAACACACCTGGCACCACAAATCGTGCGGGCAGTGCGGGCATATTCCCGGCTATTCCTCCTCAATTGTCTGGCTGCATCGTCAACTTGGTCTGGACTACGTGGACCCCACCGACCAGACCTCGTGTACGGGCTGGAACTACTATGCGTCGGGAACATCGAACCCCGCCGCCCAGACCGCCGTAATGTGCCGCAACTTTGCCGCCGCCTATCAAGCCGGCTACTACCCGCTCATCCACTGCGGCACCAGCTACGGCCACTACAAAGAGGTGCGCGAAGAGCTGCTGCACCACAAACACCTGCGCGACGAGGTGCGCCGCATTATGGACAAGCTCGGTAAGCCGCTCGTGGTGCCCGAAGAGATCGTCCACTACAGCGAATGGGTCCACGCGATGCGCCACCGCATTGCCGAGCGCCAGGTGATAGACATGAGCCACATTCGGGCCTGCATCCACGCCGCCTGCCACTACCACAAGATCGTCGTGGAAGATGCCATCTACGACCCGAACATCTTCCAGGGCGAACGCACCGCGATTATTACGGGGGTGTTGCAGGCGTTGGGTATCACCGTCGAAGACTATTCGACCTGGTTCGATTGCTGCGGGTTTGGCTTCCGGCACATCCTGGTCGAACGCGACTTCACCCGCTCCTTTGCCATTTCGCGCAAAATCGAGGTGATGAAGCGGGAGGTTGACCCCGACATGGTGGTCGTGCAGGATACCGGCTGCTACACCACGCTCGACAAGAGCCAGTTCATCGGCAAGGCGCACCAGCGCAATGTGGGTATCCCGGCCTTCTCCGATGCCCAGGTCACGGCGCTGGCGCTCGGGGCGCACCCCTTCCGCGTCGTCCAGATGCACTGGGGGTCTACCGACTGGCGGCCTCTGATGGCCAAGCTCGGCATCGACTGGCAAAAATACAAAGACGAATTCGACGCCGATGTCGAAGCTATCCGGAGAGGCGACAAGAAAGCCGTAACCTGGGAAGATTGTGATGCCCCGGTCGTAACAAAGTAACAAAATCGTGACGAAATCGAAAGAGACGCAATAATCGTGGAGGGTAATCCATTGCTTCCCTCCCTGGAGTGAGGAGTAATCAGACGATGTCCAGAGTATTGACGATTGGTTCGGGACCGGCGGGGTTGGAAGCTGCCCGCTGTGTGGCCGAACTGGGCTATGACGTAACCCTGGTTGAACAGCTTGACCGCCTGGGGGGAACCCCCGAAATTGAACGGTATGCCAAACTGACCCACCACTTCCGCGACAGCGAAGAGGCCATGCAGGAGATGATCCGGGCTGTCACGAGCAAGCCAAACGTTCAGGTGCTTTCCAACACTACGGTGCTTTCGGCCAGCGGAGAACCGGGGACGTTCCGCGTCTCCGTGCAAAATGGCGGGTCGCCGCAGGAGATTGAGGCCGGAGCCATCATCATTGCAACCGGCTTTCAACACTTCGACCCGGGCCGCGAAACGCAGTATTACAACTACTACTCGCTGCCCGATGTCATCACGATTTCTGACCTGGAGGGGATGCTCAAGGACCACGCCGTGCTGCGCCCTTCCACCGGCACCCCACCGCAAAAGGTCGCCTTCATCCAGTGCGTCGGCTCGCGTGACCGCCAGATAGGGAACGAATATTGTTCGAAGGTGTGCTGCGGCATTGCCAGCAAGCAGGCCATCGAGATACGCGAACAGTTGCCTGATTCGCAGGTCTTCATCTTTTACATTGACATGCGTATGTATGGCTACTGGGAACCGGACCTCTACTGGCCTGCCCAGGAGCAGCACAAAGTGAGCTATGTCAAAGGGTTGGTGAGCGAGATACTGCCCCAGGGCGACCGTATCCTCATCCGAGGCGAGGACACCACCCTGGGCCGCCCGATGGAAATCACCCTGGATATGGTGGTGCTCTCGGTCGGGATGGAGCCGAGCGAGGGTACGAAATCGCTGGCCGGCGTGTTCGGGGTGGAACAGAACAAATACGGGTTCATTGCCACTGGCGGACCTTCAGGCATCGACCCGGTGGCCACCTCGCGCCCCGGCATCTTCGTGGTCGGCGCGGCGGCGGGGCCTTCCGACCTGGACGACAGCTTCTCAACGGCGGGGTTGGCGGCGGTGCGGGCGGTTTCTGCGCTGCGAAATGGCAAGAAGTAGGCTGAAGAGCAGGGCAAGGAGCAGAACAAACAGACCCGCATCGGGCATCGGGACGATATAGCGCATAGACCATAGCTTGAAACAAAAGGGGAGCAAGACCATGGGAATCGGGCAGCGCCACAGCCACATTATGAAACCCAAATATGGACCAGAAGACCCGGAGCTGGCAGAGATGCTCCAGGAAGCATTGCACCTGGTTTCGATAGCCGACCTGCTGCTCATCGCGGATGAACTGGTCGCCCGCCACCAGTGGTTTGCGGCGCGGTTTGCGGAGCGGCCCGCCCCCCCCTTCCCTCCCCTCGATACGCAAGACCTGTCCTGGCTGGCTCGGTCGGTGACAACGAGCCAGCGCGAGGCCACCGACCTGAAACACCGCCTGCTCCAACTTCGGGAGCAGAAAGGGGAGCAGGCGCACGACGGCCTATCCTCGCTGATTGCGGCTCTGTTCGACAACGAGAACGGACGCCCGGTCGGAAAGCGGATTGAAAATGGTGTCGCGGCGCTGGATGGGTTGGACGAGCGCGTGAGCCTGGAGGCGGCCACCGGTCTGCTGCATGCGACCCTTCCCAAAACGTACTGGTGGTGGAGCCGCTGGATGTGGGATGCGACGACGCAGACGGGCATCCTCTCGCTGCTGGCGGGGAGCGTCCACAACCTGCGGGCGTCCACCATCCGCGAGGGCTATGAGAAGGTCGGGTCGGTCATGGCGATGAGCATGCGCTTTGCCGAGGGGACGGGACTGCTCGTCCCCGAACTGGTGAACCACCCCCAACGGGTGCTCTTTGCCGCGGATGTCTTTCTGGCCTGTGCCTATGTCGTCTACCTGTATGGCGTCTCAAGCTGGCGGCTGAGCCGCGAGTTCAACCGCCTGCTGCCAACCCCCCCGGTCCTGATGCGGCGGCTGTTGGGATTGCCTCGCCCCGGAGAAACCCACAAAACGTAAAGCGAAGGAGCAGAGTGAAGATATGGAAACGACGGTCAAACAAAAAGTCGATGGCGTTCTTGAATTACAAGAAGCTCTGGTTGATGGGATAGATGTTTCTGGACACTGGAACCGCATGTTCGAGCAGCGGGTCATCTGGGAATACACCCCCCACCTGATCCAGGAGGTCGCCGGGCTGGACGGAGCCGAATCGTTTAGCTGGTGCTACCAGTGCGCAAAGTGCGTGCCGGTCTGCCCGGTCGATGTCGTGGGGAACTATGGCCCGCGCAAGCTCTACAAGAACGCCCAGACCGGGGCTAGCCTGTTCGAATCCCCCAACCTGTGGCTGTGTACGACCTGTATGAACTGCCTGCGCGTCTGCCCGAAGGAGGTGGATGTCACGAAGGCCATCCCTGCGGCGCGGGAGCGGGCCATGCTTGATGGAAAGCCCGTCCCCGCAGAGCTGCAAGAAGCGCTCGAAAACACCTCGCGCTATGGCAACGAACTGGGCCAACCTGCCCGCAAGCGCGATGCCTGGGTCAAGCAGGCAAGTGCCCCGGTGACGGTACTCTCGAAAGGGCAGGCGGTTGACTGGCTCTGGTGGGTCGAAACCTACCCGGCCTACCATCCCCGCGGGGTTGACGCCAGCGTTGCCCTGGCGCGTATCTTCCACACGCTCGGCCTCGACGTGGGCATCATCGGGCGCGACGAAAAGACCACCGCCGACTCGCAGCGGCTTGCGGGCGAGCGGGGACTCTTCGAGATGCTGGCAGAAGAAAATGTCGCCACCCTTGGCAAGTATGAGTTCAAGCGTATGGTCGTCACCGACCCGCACGCCATGAACGCCTTTCGCAGGCACTACCCGGACTTTGGCGGAACATACGACGTCTGGCACTACACCCAACTGCTCGCCGACCACCTCGACACCCTGCGCCAGCACATGACCCGGTCCCTGGGCTGCCACGTCACCTTCCACGACCCCTGCTACCTGGGTCGCCACCACGGGGAATATGCGGCTCCCCGCAAACTGATAGAGGCACTGCCCGGTGTCACCTTCACCGAGATGTGGCGCAACCGCGAGAACGGCTACTGCTGTGGCGGTGGCGGCGG
>DAOTUF010000508.1:0-8501 GCA_034437495.1 Chloroflexaceae bacterium
CATAGCCGCCACCACGACCCGCCCGGCCCACCCGTAGCGCCAGAACCAGCGGCCAGACCGGGCAGCGCCCACCGCCACCACCCACGCCGAAAACATCAGCCAGCGGGTGCTCTGGCTTGAGCGCGTCACGAAGGGGAGCACCGCAAAAAAAACGCTCACCAGGAGGGTTCCAGCCATCAGGGTAGCCAGCACCCTTCTCCCCTCGCTGCCCGGTCGGTTCCCCGCCGCTTGCCTCCCATCCAGAAGCGTCCACCAGCCTGCTGGCACCAGGAGCAGCGGAAATGCCCCGAAGTGGCGCACCACCCCATCGTGCCACAGCGTGTGCCAGAGCACCCCGCGAGGAACGGGAGCCTGGCGGGTCATTTCGGGGAGACCCTCCGCCACAGCGGTGCGGGCCTGTGCTATCATCATGGGCAGGTAGGCGCTGGAGAAGATGAGGAACGTTCCGAGCAGGGGCACCCCGAAGGCCAGGGTCAGCGGCCAGCGAGCGGCCCGCGCCCAGGCATACCCGCGCCACGCCGCCAGCCAGAGCACGAGCAGAAGCACCCCCCCGAGCAGCACCGTATTGACGAAGAACCCGGAATGCCCCAGGAGCACCAGCGCCGTGAAAAGCACAATGACCCCGCAGGCCGGCCCCCACCCCTTTCCTTCCCCTTTCCTTCCCCTTTCCCCGTCTCCGACAGAGGGAACCAGCACGAGCACCAGGGTCGTCATCAGCAGCAGCGCGGCGAACTGAGTCAGGATATGCGTATCGAAAGACCACCAGGTTGCCATGAACCCCGCCGGGGCAAAGCCATAGATGGCTGCCGCAAGTAGCGCCATCGTCTGGGGGTGGCTCCGGGAACCGCCGTAGTGACGGCCCGCTGCCCCGATAACGAGGGCGGCAACCAGCACCGCGCTCAGGCCATCCACCAGCGCCGCCCCGAATTCGAAGAAGCGGGGTGGGTCGGGGACGAGCAGGGCAAGCGGGGCCGCCACCAGGTAGGCCCCGGGCGGGTAGGGAAGGACGGCCCCCCGGTGCGGAGCCTTGAGGAAGATATCCCCTTGCCCGATGGCCTCAACGAAGCGGTGCGTATGAAAGAGGATATCGCCAGGCATTGACTGGGGATAGATACGCCCGCCATAGCGCAGCCCAAAACCAGCGACGACGAGCAGCAGCAGCCAGTTCATGGTCCTGGGGGTGACGGGAAGGGCCAGGCGGCGGGCCAGCGCGGTCAGCGCCGGGCGGAGGAGCCACACCAGCACCCCACACCAGACCAGCGTGATGAGGGCTGGCGTGGCCCCTATAGCCCATCGGGGTGGGTCGAGCCACGACGCAAGCACCACCAGCAGCGCGACCATCCCTGTCAACCCGTCTGCCCACGGGAAGGGGGAGGACTGCCCCCACGCGTGACCAGACGCTCCCACCCCCTCCAGAGCGCTCCCCACGACCAGGCGGAAGAGCAGCACCGCCAGCAGCCACCCCCCCACGGCCCCCCAATCCGGTGCGGTGGGGAACGGCGGGAACGGCGGGAACGGCGGAAACGGCGAGGACTGCCCGTCGAGCGACTCAATCGCAAGGTGGGCGAGCGGGGAGCCGAGGGGTCGCGGGTCGCCAGGCACGGTGAACGTCTCGGTGTGGAATGACAGCGTGAGCGTGCCCCCCCTGAGCAGCCGGGCGGGGACGAGCAGATGGGAACTGGCTCCCTCCCGACGGACGGGCAGCACCGCCAGCACCTCCCCCTCCTCTCCCCCCACCCGCACCGCAAAGCTGCGCGGCCCGACCGCCGCGACGGGTGCATCGAGTGGGAGAAACCGCATCCGGAGGAGCAGCGGTCGCTGCCCGACTCCGGGCAGCGACACCGTGGCTCCCTCGTCCGTCCAGCGATAGGGGCCGTGCTCATTCTGCTCGGCGGCGTGGAAGCCCCGCACGAACGGAACGTCTCCGCCGTAGCCCTCGGCCACGCCGATATCAAGCGCATAGCGGAGGGGGCAGGTTCCTGTGAGCAGCAGCGCCAGCAGCAGCGCCAGCAGCAGCGCCAGCCCCCCCAGAAGTCGCAAACCGCTACGCATCATCGGTCGCTGGTACCACCTCCACGTCGGTCGCCTGACACAACACCTGCTCCGTCAATTGCTGCATCCGCGCATAGTGCGAGCCGCGCCAGTAGACCTGACCGCACGCCTGACACTGCCAGAAGCGGTCAAAATACTGGCGCGTTTTTGGTTCCAGCAGGTGGGCAATCGCGGCCTTTTCCACGGGGTGCGTCAGGCCGTTGCAGCGAATGCAGCGCTGGAACGACGTGACCAGGCTGCGCAAATTGAACCGCTGCACAATTTCGCCAATTTGCTGGACGGGCACCGTCGTGCGGACGAAGTAGCCGTGTGTGACCAGGCTGCGCTTCAGCAAGCCCACATCGCGGGTCAGCAAAATGCGCTGGTCATCGTGGGCGAGGCGGGCCAACTCCGGGTCATCATAATCATTGCGATACAGCGTGTCGAAGCCGAGCATCCGCAGATAGGCCGCCAGCCGCCCCAGGTGAATATCCAGAACAAACCGAAAGACCGTCAGCGGAGGACGGAGCGGAAAGAGCGGGGGTTCGGGAACGGTCGAAACAGGGTACACCTCCACCCGGTCTCCGGGACGGACAAGATAATCGAACCCCACCGGCTCCCCATTGGCGAGGAGGGCCGCAATCTCCGGGTGCGGGACGCCAAGCGCCTCAACCATATTCTTGACCGTCTCGTGCCCGGCGCACGGCATGGAGACAAGCGTGTTCCGCTGCGCCCGGGGAAGAAAGTCATTCAATTCGGCGTAGCAGCGGAGCGCTACCATTCCCATAGGATACCAGTTCTGTGTGGGCCAACCCGCTACCAGTCTGCTCGGGCAGGCGGGAACCATCTTCTGCTCCCTTTGATTGTACCACCGGGTTCGATTTCTTCCAACCAGTTGCCAGCTCTCCCCGGCCCGCCTATAATGGAGGAAGGACACGCAATCGGCAGAAGAAGGGGTTTGCTGTCCCGTCTGAATTTGAAGATCAGGGGCAGCTTTCTCCCTGGGCAACGGCGCAGAATTGGGCAACAGAGCAGAAAGGAACAGGAGATGCGGCTCACAACCATTACCTACCAGGATGAGCTTCAGCCGGATAGGAGTGTCCGCAGGAGCTATAGCAACGGAACGTTTGAGTGGCGGCGCAAATTGTCCGATGGGCGGGTCGAGTGGCAGGATAGTTCTGGTCATTCGGGCATTGACGAACAACTGGGCGACGACCACATCAAGCGCACCTTTTCTGGGGGGCAGGTGCGCTACGGTCGTGAACAGGGCTATGGGCGCACAGCGTGGAGCGGCGGCGAACACCTGGTCACGGTCAATCAATCGTCGTTTGGCGGAAAGGTGGGGATGATTCTGGCCGGCGCAGGGGCGGGGATACTGATGGGCAGCATCGTCTGGCCGCCGGATATCATGACGCTGGAGCAGGAAAAGGAAATGCGGCGGCAGGCATCGGACAGCGGCGGCAGTGGCAACGGCGACAGCGATTCCGACTGGGGCGACGACAGCGGGGGCGGTGACTGGGGGAGCGATTCCGATTTTGGGTGAGGCGCTCGCTGTCCACCCTCACCCCGTCCCCACACCCGGGATGGTCAGCGTGATACAGCACCCCCTGCCAGGCTGAGATGTCACCGCCAGTTCTCCGCCGGTAGCCTCTGCCAGGTCGCTCATCAGCAGCAGGCCAAGAGAGGTCGAACTGGCCTGCTGCGTGGTATAGGCAAAACCCGGCCCGTCGTCGCAGATGCTCACCCGGAGCCGCTGTGCTTCTGTTTCCTGTTCCTGTCGGAGCGTGAGGCGGATGGTCGTGGGGGAGGCATGCTCGATAGCATTTTCCAGCGCTTCCTGGACCACGAGAAAGACCAGATCGCGTTGAACGTCGCTGAGGGGTGGGTCTTCTGCATCTATCTCGCTGATGAAGCGGATGGCGGGGTGTTCCTGTTGCAGGCGTGTCATCATATCTTCCAGCGTATTGGTCAACTGTTCGCGGGCAACCCGCACCCGCAGGTCTTGCAAGATTTCCCGTATCTTGACATCAATGGTCACGATTTCATCCACCAGGCTCAGCAGCGATTGCTGTGCTGCTTCGGAGGGGGTCCGTCTGGCCTGTCGGCGCAGCACATCCGCCACATAGGGGAGGCGCTGGAGCACATCGCGGTGCAGCAGCGCAAAGGCAATCAGGCTGGCGGTGCGGGCCTGGTGGGTCTGCTTGCGCTCAAGCTGACGGTAGGCGTCGGCCAGGAGCCGCCGTTCTTCCGCAAGCTGCTGCTGGTGCGCCACAAGCTGGCGCTGCCGTTCCACGAACCGGAGCGTGGCCACGGCATCTCTCAACCGCCCCACGATAATCGGGTCCAGCAGGCGGATACCATCTCGCGTGCGCTGCGGGTTGGCCGCCAGCAGCACTTCCTGGGTGTGCTGGTCGCGGTAGACCGGCAGCAGCAGCAGCGTGATGGGGAGTTCGTGGCTGTCTACAACCACACTGGCAACCTGAGAAACCTGGGCCGCCAGGATGCTCCGGACAACGGGCCGCTCCAACCAGTCGGAGCGCGAGGGGGCCGTCTGGTCCACAATGTGCCACGTGTCCGAAGAGGAGCGGGTAATCCACATCCAGGCATTGACCCCGACGAACTTCCCCACATTGTTCACCAGATGGTGCCAGAAAGCCTCCTGGTGTTGCAGACCAAACAGCTCATCAATGGCTTGCGGCAGCGAGCCGGAGGAAGAGCGCTGCCGGTACCAGTGGTCAACCACCAGCGCCACCCCTCCCAGGAGCGTTCCCCCCCCGACAAACAGGATGGTGAGCACATCGCCGGCATTTGCGCCCGGCTCGGGCGTAAAGAGCCGGTAGAAGAGGTTGGGAATCTGGATGATGAGCACGAAGCTAAACATAACGTTCATCCCGCGCAACACCTGTTCCTGCATCGGCAGGTCGCTCCAGAGCAGCAGATAGCTCAGAGGGATGGCCGCAAAGAGCACGCTGTAGCTGCTGCCCCCGCTCCCCGCCAGACGCGGCAGGAGGTCGAGCAGCAGGTACACCGTCACAATGAGCAGATGGAACCGGGCGATGACCGCCACCCCGGGGGGGCAGGCCCCATAGACGCGCTCCAGCCGGGTTGCCAGCGTCTTGCTGGTCTGGCGCAGCGGCAGCAGCCCATACCATCCCGGGATGCGCAGGATGCCCACGAGGGAGGGCGAGATGGTCGTCAGGAGCATGCCGCTCATCGCCGCGGCCCCCCCCATCAGGAGCACCGGAAAGAAGAGCACCAGTGCCAACCCGTCGGACGGGCGCAGCAGCCACACCTGCCGCCGCCAGTCCGGGTGAAAGAAGGGCGATTGCACGCCGTGCCAGAGCACGACGGCAGAGGCCAGGAGCGCAAAGGGAACCAGCACCCAGGGCAGCCACGCCGGGCGGGTCGCCCGGTGCGAGAGCGGGTAGGGGAGCGACGTGAGCGCCACGAGGACGACAACGATGGGCAGCAGCGCATAGGTCCCCAGCACCGCCACCGGGTACTTGAGGCTCTCCATACTCTGGGCAATGCAGGCCGCCTGCCAGGTGAGCACCCAGAGCGGGATACCCTTCTGGTAGGCCGCCAGCGGCATCTGGTCTGTTTCGCTGGCCTGCCATTCGCGGCTCAGCGACCAGAGCAGCAGGGTGGTGGGGAGCCAGCACACCAGCGAACTCAGCACGGGCATCAGCAAGACCAACCGTTCCCACAGGTCGGGCCGCGTGACGGGGATGCGCACCGAACGCACTTGATATCCCCGCAAAATGAGCAGTTCAATGCTTTCGCCGGGGCGCTTGTCGCTCAACTGGTGCAGGTTCAACCGCTGGACGTATTCCCAGGTCTTGCCATCATACTGGAGGATGCGGTCATCGGGCCGCAGGTTTACAATGGCGTAGCGCGGGCCGGGCGCGTGCAGCAGACGACCGGTCGAAGCCTCCACAATGTCCGAATAGGGCGCAATCCCGGAGAGGGCGCTGACCGGGCGCTGCCAGGCATGCACCAGGCTCCCGAGAATCAGGAGCAGGCTTGCTCCGCAGACCACGAAAATCCCGTAGATAGAGCGAGGGAGGCGAGACCCCTGCCCATTCATCGGATAAGCCCCTCGCGCACCGCGATGGCCACGGCGTTGGCGCGGTTCTGGGCGTGGAGCTTGGCCTGACCACGCCGCCAGTAGGTTTCTACGGTGGACTTGCTGATGCCCAGTCGCTCGGCGATGCCCTCATCGGTCAGCCCTTCGGCAATGAGCTTCAAGACCTGGAGTTCGACCGGGCTGAGACGGTTGCGGGTGCGGACCGAGGGGCTGTAACATCCTTCTCTCCCCTCCAGTAGGATTTGCTCCAGCACCAGGCAGAGGGCATCCGCGCCGTCAATCTTGAGCACATACCCCTTGACATTCGAGTGTTTGAGAAACTGCCAGGCCAGCATGTCATCCGAGGAGAGGATGATAAAGGGGAGGTCGGGGAAGGCACTGGCGAGTTCGGGGATATGCTGCTCAAAGTGCTCGCCCATATCCTTTCGGTCGACCACCACCGCATCGAAGTCTGCGGCGCGGGCGTCGAGTATCTGGCGGAGTTCCTGGCCGCTGGCGCACACCTCCACCTGGAGACACGCCTCCTCTTGCAAGATGGCGGCATAGCCACGACGGACGAAATCCTCGTTGTCAGCCAGAAGAATGCGCCTGTCTGCAAGGGGGTGGGATGATGAAGTCATAGTCTCTTCCTCCAGTTTCGGAATCTGGTCTGTTCGTAGGGGGTACCGGCCCCATTCATAGTATACCGTATCCAGCATACTTTGTACGGAGAAATTTGTCCAGAAAAACCTTGACATGGAGGACGCCGTGTGCTATAGTACGGGCACAGGAATAAAGGCCAATTCCTGATTCATACCAATTCTCTCCCATCCGTCTAGAATGTCATGTTGAACGAGACGATGAGGCTTCACGCGCCAGTCGCCAGAAGATAGCCCATCGTTCAACATGACGTTTGACGTTTTCTGGGGGTCGAACCGTTGTCGAACCACCGGGGAACTGGAGCGATCAGGAACCGCGCTGGTTGTCAGGTGAGACCCCCGGAGGTGGTATCGGACCTTCTCTTCCTGCTATCTTTCCTACGCCTCATCCTGTCGGATAATCCCCAGTTCCCGCAACGTCTGGAGGATGGGAGGCGGCTTCCACAGCCATTCGGTGCGCAGCCAGAACCCGGAAATGGCGTGAAAACAAAGGATACCCTCCTCGCCGCTGAAGACCGTCTGGTAGTGTCCGTGCGGCCCGAGCACATACAGCTCGGCCCACTGGCGGGCGGGGTCAATGAGCAGATATTCGGAAATGCCTGCCTGCTCGTATTCAAAGAACTTTTCGCCGCGGTCTCGGTAGCGGCTCTCCGTCGAAGAGATTTCCACCACCATATCCGCCGGACCATCGAGGTAGGTGGACTTCAGGCGGTCCAGGTTTTCGGTCGCCACAAAGAGCAGGTCCGGTTCTCTCCCCGACCGCGGAAGCTTCATCTGGAAGCGGGCCACGCGGGCAATGCCTCGCTTATGCACCCCCACGAAGATACGCAGGACGTGGTAGAGAAACTCGCGGATGACCTGGTCCCGCCCGCTGGCGGGGCTGGCAATAATGACCTCCCCGTCCACCCATTCCGCCAGCATATCTTCGTCGGCCCATTCGAGAAAGGCTTCATAGGACATGGTCCCCTGCCGCGGAGCCAGTCCATCGGTATTCCTGGAAATATGGGAGAGGATTTTCTCCGGCAGAATCAGCCAACCACGCTGGCGGGCCTGGGGGTCGAGGTTATCGAAGAGGGTAAACAGGATATGGAGCGCATTTTCGATAATCTGGTCTTCGCTGACGCGCTGGTCCAGGGAGAGGTATTTCAGTCGGTCGGCGCATGTTTCGGTCAGTTCGATACGCTTCCTCACGGTCAGCACGGTTTCATCTTTCATTCATTCCCCACCTCCCCCAGGAGCCTCACAGTTTCGCACACCATACCCTCCTGGTCCTGGCTTGCCCTGCTCCTTTCTCTTTGTCTTTTCGCAGGTCAGGACGGCACGATAACGTTTTCCGTCAATCCGTCCGTAATCCGCCACTCGCGCAGTTCGTAGCGGTCTACCCCGCTGCTGACCAGCGGGTCATGGCGGGCTATCTCCTCGGCGGCCTCGTAAGAATCGGCCTGCACCAGCACCATGCCCCCGGTGCGGTCTTCGAATGGCCCCGACAGAACGAGTATCCCCCGTCGTTTCAACTCCTGCACGTAGTCCAGGTGGGCGGGCAGGTGTGGCTCATAGGTTGCCCGGTCCACCACAATCGTCAGCTTGATCATGAAAATACGGCTCACCGAATCTTACGCGGTGGAAGCCACGCCACTTCAGTGGCAGTGGAGGAAACCGCGCTCCTCTTTTCTTTTACTCCAACCATTCCACAACGTCGTCCTGGGCTGGTTTTTCGCCTTACGGCGGGAAAACCAGCAAACCCA
>DAOTUF010000509.1:0-4382 GCA_034437495.1 Chloroflexaceae bacterium
CCGCGCCTGCATCATATCGCCCTGGGCCGGGAGGGTGGGCTGGCCCGTGGAGGGGCCCGAACGCTGCACATTGACCACCACGCACGGGGCCTCGCTCATCACCGCGTAGCCAATGTTTTCCTGCATCAGGGAGAACCCCGGCCCGGAGGTGGAGGTCATGGCCTTCGCGCCCGTCCAGCTTGCCCCGATAATCGCCCCCATACTGGCAATCTCGTCTTCCATCTGGATATAGCGCCCGCCCAGTTTCGGGAGCAACTCCGACATCCCCTCGGCCACTTCGGTCGCGGGGGTGATGGGGTAGCCAGCAAAGAAGTTGCAACCCGCGAGCAGCGCCCCATACACGCACGCCATATCTCCGTGAATGAACTGAACTTTATTGCCAAGCACCTGTCTGACAAGGTTTGTATCCATATCCCTCTCTATTCATCCATCCATCCATCCATTCATCCACGCGCTATACCGGTAATACCAACACGTTCTCTTCAATCACCGTAATGGCAAAATCGGGACAGACCAGTTCACACATCCGGCAGTTGTTGCACGTATGGTCGTCCACCATCTCCGGCGGGTGGATTCCCCGCTTGTTGAACCGCTTCGACAGCTGAAGCGCCCCCCGAGGGCAGTTCACAATACACAGGTTACACCCCTTGCACCAATCGTCTTTGACCCGTATCATCGCATGTCACCCGACCTTTCCTGTGATGTTTCAATCCATATGGCTCTCATGCACCACGCATTTGTGACCTTACCATTCAAACGTCTGCACCACCAGCACCCCTTGCTCACTGGCCTGACGCTGCATCTCCCTGGTGGCGAAGTGTGTCACCAGCACCGGCACGATACGGATACGCTCCGCGCCCATCTCGGTTCGCACGGCCTGGACCCGCTCGTCAAGCTCATCAAAGACCGTGGTGCCCCGTTCGCGGCGGCGGTCGTCCAGGCGCGTCTTGACTTCACCCACCAGCGTGATGGGTTGGCCATTGTGCATACCATGCCCGAACAGGTTGACTTCCACACCCCCGATTTCCGTCCGAATGAACCGCTCGGTCAGGGTAATGCCGTGGACCCGCTGGAGAAACCCTGGTAGCATGCGGTAGGCTTCGTTTTCCAGGGCATAGCCAACACTGTGGGCTATCCCACCCACATCGCGGCGGGTCTCGCTCAGTCCCCTGGCCAGATGACGGATTTCCTCAGTCATCTCGACCATACGCTCGTCGGTGCGCTGCTGCGCTTCGGTCAACTCGGCCATGCGCTGGTCCGCATGCTCCTGGGCGGCGACCATCCTTCGCTGCGCTTCGGTCAGTTCCCCCATACGCTCGTCGGTGCGCCGCTGCGCTTCGGTCAGTTCCCCCATGCGCTCGTCGGTGCGCCGCTGCGCTGCCGCCAGTTCCTCCATCCGTTGCTCGGTGCGCCGCTGCGCCTCCGCCAACTCCTGAACGACCGCTTTCAACTGGCTCAAATCGCTTGCCTTGACCAGGGTGTTGTACGAATCCCAGATGACCCCGCAGAGCGCCTGGGTCTGCGATTCGGTGAAAACGGTCTCCAACCGCTTTTGAATGTCAGTTCGTTGCATGGTTATATCTCCCGGACAGATGACGGGACCCTCCAGGGTCCCCACACAGGTCCCCTTCCATCACGAGTGTCAGGACCAGGACCGTACCTATCCATTCCATTATATCAAGACATCGAGCTGACGTTCCAGCGCCTCCTTTCCGCGGTACTCAGGCAGCAGCATCGGCGAGGTCCGCTCAGTGACAATCCCCGCCTCTTTCAGCATCTCTTCGTAGCGCTCGACGTGGGCAAGCGACAGGCGACCAACCTCGATCTGGCGGGCATATCGCGCTGCTGCGATACCTGCTCGCATCCCAAAGACATTGAAGTCCAGCAGCGAATTCCCCATCAGGCGGTTCTTTCCATGCACCCCGCCGCTGGCTTCGCCGCCCACGAACAGACCGGGCACCGTGGTAGCCCCATTCACGTCAATCGCAATGCCACCATTCTGGTAGTGCAGCGTCGGGAACACCAGGATGGGGTCACGGGTCATGTCAATCCCGAAGCGCTCATACATGCGCCACATCGCTGGCAGCGCCTCCCGGATGGCCCCCTCTCCGTGGATCATATCAATCATCGGGGCATCGAGCCAGACCCCGCGCATACCCGTCGGGGTAATCACCCCCTTTTCACGCTCGTAGCACTCGCGGATAAAGGCCGATGACTCCACGTCACGCGGCTCCAGGGGATAGACGAACAATTCACCATCCGCATTGACCGGGGCCCCCCCCATGCCGCGTACCTTCTCCGTAATCAGCAAGCCGGCAATCTGGGGAGGGAACGCCGCACCGGTGGGGTGGTATTGCACCGCATCCAGGTCAATCAGTTCGGCCCCGACGTGATAGGCCAGCACCAGGCCGTCGCCTGTGGCTCCGTAGTGGTTCGTGGTGGGGAAGCCCTGCACATGCAGCCGACCAAACCCGCCCGTCGCCAGAATGGTCGCCCTGGCCCGCACAATCACGTATTCTTTCGTTTCCAGGTTGAGCAGCACCGCCCCGGTCACCTGCCCACGTTCATCCATCAGAAGCTCGACCGCAGGGGCAAACTCGATCACGGGAACCGAGAGATTCCGCGATTCGTCGCGCACCACGCGCATAATCTCCAGGCCGGTATAGTCCTTGGCAGAATGCAGCCGCTTGCGCGAGGTTCCCCCCCCGGAGTTTTCGACAAAGTTCCCCGCCTCATCCTTGTCATACATCACCCCCAGGCTCTCGTGCCACTTGATAATCCGCGGCGCGTCGCCCACCAGCGCCCGCACCAGTTCGGGCCGGTTGGTAAAATGGCCCCCCCCAATGGCGTCAAGGTAGTGAATAATGGGCGAATCACTTTCGCGGTCGGCAGCCTGGATACCCCCCTGCGCCATGGTCGAGTTCGAGTCGCCGTGGCGGAGCTTGGTGGCGATGAGCACCTTTTCCGGGTGGATGCCCTCTTTGACGGCCCAGATAGCCGCCACGGTCCCGGCCCCTCCCCCGCCAATGATGAGCACGTCCACGTTGTAATCGACCTGCGAGAGGTTGAGCGTGGGCGGGACCACCGGGTGGGACTCCAGGGTGTTCGCCAGTTCGTGGTTGACCTTCAGCCCGCGGCTCGGCCCGAACGCAATCGGGCGCTTCTGCTCGTCCCGGAAGTCAGGATGAAAGCGGTGCAGCAGCTCTTCCCGTTCGGCAAGGCTCATCGGAGGATACGACGTTTTGAGCCGTTTGGCCCGCGTGCTCTCCACCCGCTCAATGCTCTCCCGCATGTAGTCTGGATACCCTCGAATCATTTTCATTGCTCTTTTTCTCCCCCTCTAACCTTCAGAAACTGGTTCTATGGTTCGGCCTTCATATCGCTGCTTCAACTCGTCCAGCGAACTGGTCATCAGCCGGTTCAATTCCTCGTCGTACACCCCCGAATCAAGCTCCTCCAGCCGACGTGCCAGGTGCGGGGATTTCGGCACGATGCGGGTTTCATAGACGCGCCGCACGAGCTGCCCCACATGGTAGTGCTTGATATCGGCCGGGCAGCGGCTCGAACACAGACCGCACTGAATGCAATCGAAGGAAAGGTGCGCCGCTCGGACGATGTTCCCCCGCAACGACGCCTGGACGTAGTCCATCACGCGGATACCCTGTGGGCACGAGCGGGTGCAGGTATTGCACGAGACGCAGCGGGCGATTTCGGGGTAGTAGCGCAGGATGACATTGTCGGTCAGGGTGATGTCCTCCATGTCATACAGGCTCTTGACCACAGGAACGAAGGGTATCTGCACCAGGTACATCCCTTCTTCCACGAGCGTCTGGCAGGCCAGCGCCGAGTAGAGCTTGTAATCGTCCATCTTGCGGTAAATGGTGGAGCAGGCCCCGCAGAACCCTGCCCGACACCCGCACCCGCGCACCAGCCGGTAGCCCGCATATTCGATAGCGGCCATAATCGTCAATACGTTCGGAACCTGATATTCCTTTCCCATCAGGTAGATGCGCACCTTTGGCGTCCGGGCGTCGAAGCCCTGGTCGGACCCGTGGGGGCGGTTTACCTGCTCGTGTACCTGAATAGTCATGGTCCTTTCCCTGCTACTTTCTAGGTGTTCAAATGTACTCGAAAGTACGCTTTGTCCATTTCCAAAATTCCTGCTTCCACCTGCATCGCCTTCTCACTTGAAGGGCTTACACGCAGTCCACAGGCGTACTTTACGTCCCGACGTAGCCACTGCCGGGGACGACCAGTTCAGGACTGGTAGCCTGGACCGGCGATCTGGTTGCTCTCGCCAATCCGATACGATGGAGGAAGCCATCTCGCGTCCACCCGCCCCAGGGGGCCTTTTTAACCGTGGGTAAGCGCAACCGGGCTGC